>CALFSF010000039.1 GCA_937917025.1 uncultured Paraburkholderia sp. | reverse complement strand
TTTCCGACGTCCAGCGCTGCAACAGATGCTTGCGCGTCTGCGGCGAACCGTACTTGGCGAAGTCGTAGTTGACCAGCTTGATCGACGCCACATCCGGCGCCTGCGGCGGCACCTTGGCCTGCACGTTCGACGGAATCTGATAAGCCTTCGCATCGACCCCCGCGGTCTGCGTGTCCGCACGCAGCGCGAAATCGTAGAAGCGCTTCGCTTCGTCGAGATCCTTCGCGCCGGCAATGATGCTCATCCCGCCGATCTCGAAACCGGTGCCCTCGCAAGCCGGCACCACCGCGATCGGGAAGCCCGCCACCTTCTGCTTGATCAGGTCGTGCATGAACTCGATCGCCACGGTCGACTCGCCACGCGACGCGGCTTCGCCCGGTGCGACGCCGGTGTCCGTGTATTGACTGATGTTCGCGTTGAGCGCGCGCATGTAAGCGAAGGCCTTGTCTTCGCCGAATAGCTGGACCAGTGTCGCCAGCGCGACATAGGAAGTGCCCGACGAATTCGGATTGGCGATCTGGATTTCGCCTTTATACGCCGGGTTCAGCAAATCCTTCCAGCACTTCGGCGCCGGCAGGTTGCGCTGTTTCAGTTCGTTCACGTTGTAGCCGATACCCAGCACGCCTTGATAAATCCCGACGGAGCGGTTCTGCGCGACCTTGGCGAAAGCCTGCGCCCACGGCTGCAATTGCGACTGCAACGGCGATTGATACGGTTGCGTCAGCTTCTCGAAGGCGGCCTGCAGGTGCGCATCGCCCGAACCGGCCCACCACACGTCGACCTGCGGATTCTTCGCCTGGGCCTGAATCTGCGCAAAGCTTTCGCCCGCGCTCTTGCGAATCATCGAGACCTCCACGCCACTTTCTTTCTCGAAGCGGGCCTTCATCAACTGACACCACTCCAGGTCCGCCGAACACAACACATTCAGCTTGCCGGCAGCGTGCGCGGCGGACATGACGCCCAGGCCGATCAGGATGGCGGCCGAACGTCGCAAAAAAGTTTTCATGCGTTTGTCTCCAGTTATTTGTATGGCGTGGTGCACCGCACTCATGGCGGCGCCCGCGGAACTTCATGAGCGCGCTTCGAACGAAGATCCTGCCGAAGCTTCAGAACCTCAACCGATCGTTTTGCACACGAGTGCAATTTAGCATCAAGCAGCGGCATGTTCAACCGGCGCCGAACAAAAGACGGGGAAACCCTCCCAGGGATTTACCCGGATACCGGCCCCGCGGTGTCGCGTTCGACGAACGAAACCGGCACGACACGCACCTGCGCCGGCGTGTCGAAATCGTTCATGCGCTCGACCAGCACCTGCACTGTGTGACGGGCGAGTTCCTGCACATTCTGCGCAACCGTGGACAGCCGGTAGCTGTCGAGGCCGGCATGCTGGATATCGTCGAAGCCGACCACCCGGATATCCTCGGGCACGCGCTTCTGAAAGCGATGCCGCACGGCGTCGATAAAACCCAGCGCGATCATGTCGGTGGCGCAGAACACGCCATCCGGAATGCCGCGCGAGCGATTCAGAAGCGTATTGGCGGCCTGCTGGCCGCTTTCATAGCTGTCGGTCGAGGTATTGCACAGTTCGACGTTGCCCTTGCGCCGCGGCAGCGCCTGGAGGACGTCGACGAATGCGTCGCAGCGGGCCTTGCCGCTAAAGTTGGAGATGTGCGGGCCGACAAACGCGAAACGCCTCGCGCCCGACTGGATCAGGCGTTGCGCCGCCATGCGGCCGCCCGCATCGTTGTCGCTGTTGACCACGTCCGCGCCGTCGAGTTCGGCTGCGCGGTTGACCATCGCGACCGGAATCCGGCGATTCACGTATTCGCGCGCCAGCGCAAGCGGCGGCGCACCGGACGTCATGATCACGCCGGCGATCCGGTAGCTCAGCAGGATCTGCAATGAATGGGCGATCTGGTCGGCGTCGTCGGCATTCATCAGGATCGGCAGGAAGCCGTGTTCGCCGAGGTAATGGGCGAGCGGCGCCAGCAGCTTGACGCGGAAAGGATTGGCGAGGCCGGACGTCACCACGCCGACAAAACTGCTGCGCCCCTGAATCATGTTGCGGGCATTGATGTCGACCTGATAGCCGAGCTTCTCCGCGGCCTGCATCACGAGCGTTCTGGTCTTGCCGGAGATGCTCGCCCCTGGGGTAAACGCGCGCGACACCGCTGAACGCGACACACCCGCGAGCTTTGCCACGTCTTCCGCGGTAGCCCAGCTTTTATCCTTGTCTTTCTCTTTGTCGTTCATGTGCGTCCAGCGCCTTCGGATCAACTATCGTCTAAAGCCGGTAGCTTATCAAAACGCGCGGGAATCGCACACGTGTTCACTATTCGAGCGTGACAGGCGCCCCGCTCGCGAAGGAACGGGCCGCGGCGTCGGCCAGTTCGAGCGCCTTCAGGCCGTCGTCGATCGTCGTGCGCACCGGGCCGCCGTTCACGAGCGCCGCGACGAAATGCGCGATTTCCGCGGCATACGCCGCCCGGTAACGTTCGAGAAAAAACGCTTCCGGCAAATCCGTCGACACGTTGCGTCCGGAGAACGCGGTGACCTCGGTTGGCCGGACGTTACCCGCCTGCAGCATGCCGCCCGAGCCGAGCACTTCGAAGCGCTGGTCGTATCCATAGGCGGCGCGGCGCGCGGTATTGATCACGCACAGCAAGCCGCGGCGCGTGCGGATCGTGACGGCGGTGCTGTCGATGTCGCCGGCCGCCGCGATCGCCGGATCGGACAGGCAACTGCCCGTTGCATGCACGCTGCGGGCCTCGTCGCCGAGAATCCAGCGGCAGATGTCGAAGTCGTGAATCAGCATGTCGCGGAAAATCCCGCCCGATCGCCTGATGTAGTCGACCGGTGGCGCGCCCGGGTCGCGGCTCGTCACCACCAGCATTTCCGGGGCGCCGATCTCGCCGGCCGCGAGGCGCGCCTGCAGCGCGGCGAACGTCGGATCGAAGCGCCGTTGAAAGCCGATCATGCACGTCACGCCGGCCTGTGCCACCGCGTCCGCACAGGCTCGCGCCCGCGTCAGATCGAGATCCACCGGTTTTTCGCAGAAAATGTGCTTGCCCGCGCGAGCGGCCAGTTCGATCAGCGGCGCGTGGGTGTCGGTACTGGACGCGATCACGACAGCCGCGACCGACGGGTCGCCGAGTATGCCTTCCACGTCGGCCACCCGCGCACCATGACGCTGCGCCAGCTCCCGCGCGCTCTCCTCGTGTACGTCGGCCACGTACTTCAGGCGGATGCCGCTTTGCGCCGCCACATTGGCCGCATGAATCCTGCCGATTCGCCCTGCCCCGATCACTGCTGCTTCAATCATCATCCTCTCCGTCGAATAGGTATCCAGCCAGAAAAACACGCGCGAAAGCGCGGACGAACCACACGGCCTGACTACGCCGCCGCACTCCCGCCGAAACGAAACTGGCGAAATCCTATTGCACTTTGCACACGAGTGCAATATTCTTCGCTGGCAAGACCGCGGTCCATGAACCGGTCGGCATGCGACGGGTGCGGCACACCGCGGCGGCACCTTCTCAGGAGACACATCGCTTTCTGAAGGCACATGCAACACGGCCCCGGCGAGCGAACACCGTTCCCCCGCGATCCACTCGCCGGCGGGATGCGGGCGTGCGCTCCCTGTAGACGTCGCGCGCCGCGCCCGCACTTCCCTGATGCGTTTTTTATCGATCCCGACATGACAACCACACCCTTCACCGCGCCCCCGTTGCACGAGCGTCCACTGGACGTGATCTGCATTGGCCGGCTCGCCGTCGATCTCTACGCACAGCAGATCGGCTCGCGTCTCGAGGACGCCACCAGTTTCGCCCGCTACCTGGGCGGCTCGTCCGGGAACATCGCGTTCGGCAGCGCGCGGCTCGGCCTGCGCTCCGCGATGCTCACGCGCGTGGGCGACGATCACATGGGACGCTTTCTGACCGAAACGCTGGAGCGCGAAGGCTGCGATACGCGCCACGTCAAGCGCGACGCGGATCATCTGACCGGCCTTGTGATCCTGGGGGTCAAGGATCGGGACACCTTCCCGCTGCTGTTCTATCGCGAGAACTGCGCGGACATGATGTTCAGCGAAGACGATGTCGACGAGTCGTTCATCGCGTCGTCGAACGCGCTGCTGATCACGGGCACCCACTTCTCGACGCCACGGGTCGCGGCAGCCAGCCATCTCGCGCTGCGCCATGCACGCCGCCATGGCGTGCGAACCGTGCTCGATATCGACTACCGTCCGGTACTGTGGGGGCTCACCTCGCGCGCCGATGGCGAAATCCGTTATGTGGCGAGCAACGAAGTGACGGCGCATCTGCAACGAATCGTGCCGCAGTTCGATCTCGTGATCGGCACCGAGGAAGAATTCCGCATCGCCGGCGGCGACGACGATCTGCTCGCGGCACTGCGCGCGGTTCGCGCGCTCAGCGAGGCGACGCTCGTGGTGAAGCGCGGCCCGCTCGGCTGCACCGTGATCGACGGCGCTATACCCGTGAGCCTCGACGAGGCCGCCACTTTCAGCGGCCCGCGTGTCGACGTGCTGAACGTGCTCGGCGCGGGCGATGCGTTCGCCTCCGGGTTCCTGTCGCGCTGGTTGCGCGGCGCAAGCTGGGCGGAGTGCGCGCGCACCGCCAACGCATGCGGTGCGCTGGTCGTGTCGCGGCACGGCTGCGCGCCGGCCATGCCGACGCAAGCGGAGCTGCAACATTTTCTGCAGATGACCACGCAGCGCGATGGATCGCAACTGCGGCCCGATCTCGATGCGCAGCTTGCACATCTGCACCGCGTCAGCGTCCCGCGCACGAAACGCGACGCGCTGTATGTATTCGCCTTCGATCATCGCCCGCAGTTCTTCGAACTCGCGCGCGAAGCGGGCACGGCGGAAGAACGGATTGCGCGGCTCAAGCAGTTGTTCGTCGAAGCCGTGGCGCAAACGGAATCGGCGCGAGGGCTCGCGGGCAGGATCGGCGTGCTGGTCGACGGCCGCTACGGGGTGGACGCATTGAACGCGGCGACCGGACGGGGCTGGTGGATCGGGCGCCCGGTCGAATTGCCCGGCTCGTCGCCGCTCGTTTTCGAGCCCGGCCGTTCAATCGGTTCGGCGCTCGTCAGCTGGCCCGCGGAACATACGATCAAATGCCTCGTGCAATATCATCCCGACGCGCACGCCGAAGAGCGGATCGAACAGGAGTCGCAGGTCCTCGCGCTGTATGAGGCAGCCAGGGCGAGCGGCCACGAACTGCTGCTCGAGGTGATTCCGTCGAAGCGCCTGCCCTGCGGACCCGACACGGTCTACCGCGCCGTCAAGCGGCTCTACAACCTCGGCATCAAGCCGGAATGGTGGAAACTGGAGCAGATGAGCGCGGCGCAATGGCAAGCCATCGACGCGCTGATCGACGAACGCGATCCATGGTGCCGGGGCACGGTCATGCTCGGCCTGAACGCGCCGCTCGAACAACTGGTGCAGGGCTTCGCGCAGGCGAGGCAGGCGCGCCGCTGCGTCGGCTTCATGGTGGGCCGCACGATCTTCCAGGCGCCGGCGCAGCGCTGGCTCGCTGATCAGATCGATGACGCCAGCCTGATTCGCGAGGTCAGGGCCAGCTTCGAAACGCTGATCGATGCGTGGGATCGTGCCGCCGTCGCGGAGCGTGCCGCATGAACGCGCCGACACCGACCTTGCAGGCGCTCGCCGGCCAGACAGCCGGGCCGACCGTCCGGCTGACCATGGCGCAGGCGCTCGTGCGCTGGATGGCCGCGCAATTCGTCACGTTGCCGGACGGCAGCGAGGCGCCGCTGTTCGGCGGCGTATTCGCCATCTTCGGACACGGCAACGTCGCGGGCATCGGCGAGGCGCTCCATGCGCAGCGCGACGATCCGGATTTGCCGCTGCCCACCTTGCGCGCGCACAACGAGCAGGCGATGGCGCACTCGGCGATCGCGTATGCGAAAGCACACTTTCGTCGTCGCATGATGGCGGTCACCACGTCGATCGGGCCGGGCGCGACGAACCTCGTGACCGCCGCCGCGCTCGCACACGTCAATCGCCTGCCGGTGCTTTTGCTGCCGGGCGACACCTTTGTCTCGCGGGCGCCGGACCCCGTGCTGCAGCAGATCGAAGATCCACACGACGCCACCGTCTCGGCCAACGACGCATTGCGGCCCGTCTCGCGCTATTTCGATCGCATCGTTCATCCGGCGCAGCTGTTAAGCGCATTGCCCCGCGCGCTGCGGGTGCTGACCGACGCCGCGCTCTGCGGCCCCGTCACGCTGGCGCTGCCGCAAGACGTGCAGGCGGCGGCATTCGATTACCCCGAGCGCTTTTTCGCGCGACGCAACGTGACGTTTCATGCGCCGGCCCCCACGGCAGCCGGATTGCAATGCGCCGCTGAACTGCTGCGCGGCGCGCGCCGGCCGTTGCTGATCGCGGGCGGCGGTGTGCTGTATGGACACGCGTCGGACGCGCTGGCGGCATTCGCGCGCCGCCATCGCGTTCCCGTTGCCGAGACCCAGGCCGGCAAAGGCGCATTGAACTGGGATGAGCCGCTCAATTGCGGCGCGCTCGGCGTGACCGGCTCGCCCGCGGCCAACCGGATGGCCGCGCAGGCGGACGTGGTGATCGCGGTCGGCTCGCGTCTGCAGGACTTCACCACCGGCTCGCATTCGCTGTTCCCCCATGCGCGCGTGCTCGCGATCAACGCAAGCGCGTTCGACACGATCAAGTGCGACGCGCTGGCGTTGTGCAGCGATGCCGCCCCGGCGCTCGACGCGCTGTCGACGCAACTGCGCGACTGGCAAAGCGAACCGGCGTGGCAACACGAGGCGCTTCAGGCCGCGGACCGCTGGCGCGACACCGTACTGGACCTCACCGCGCCGCGGGCAACGGGCGGTGCGGACGCTACCCGGTTGCCCTACGACGCCGATCTGATCGGCGCGGTGCAGCGCTCGCATGCGGACTCGCCCGCCCACGACATCGTGGTGTGCGCGGCGGGCACCCTGCCCGCGGAGCTGCACAAGCTCTGGCGCACCGGCGCGCGCGGCGGCTATCACGTCGAGTACGGCTTCTCGTGCATGGGCTACGAGATCGCCGGTGGCCTCGGCGTGAAGCTCGCGCGGCCGGCGCGCGAAGTGATCGTGATGGTCGGCGACGGCAGCTATCTGATGATGAACAGCGAAATCGCGAGTTCCGTGATGCTCGGCGCGAAGCTGATCATCGTGGTGCTGGATAACCGCGGCTATGGCTGCATCAACCGCCTGCAGCAGGCCTGCGGCAGCGCGCCGTTCAACAACATGCTGGCCGATTGCCTGCAGGGACCGCACGGCGCGCCCGCCACCGACTTCGCCGCGCACGCCCGCGCGCTTGGCGCGCTCGCGGAACACGCCGACAGCGTCGCGGCATTCGAGGCCGCCATGCAACGCGCGCGCGCCGCGCCGCGAACCTATGTGATTTCGATCGATACCGACGCCGCCCGCACCACCGCCGAGGGCGGCTGGTGGTGGGAAGTGGCCGTGCCGGAAACGTCCGCGCGCCCTCAGGTGCAAGCCGCTCACGAGGCTTACCTCGCCGGCAGGAAACTTCAACGGAGATAACGCTCATGACTGAACAGACCTCACGCTTCGATGTGCGCATCGGCGTCAACCCGCTGTCGTGGATGAACGACGACCTGCCGTCGCTGGGCGGCGAGACCCCGCTCGAAACCGCGCTGACCGAGGGCCGCGAGATCGGCTACGAAGGCTTCGAACTCGGCAACAAGTTTCCGCGTGAACCGCAGGCGTTGCGCGACACGCTTGCCGCGCACGATCTCGCGCTGGTGTCGGGCTGGTATTCCGGGCGTCTTGCTGAACGCTCCGCACAGCAGGAAATCGATGCGGTCGGCGAGCATCTGGCGTTGCTGCGATCGAATGGCGCCACCGTGATGGTGTACGGCGAAGTCGCCGACAGCATCCAGGGCGCCGCGCAGTCGCTCGGCCGCCGTCCGCGTTTTCGCAGCGCGCGTCAATGGGACGACTACGCGCAACGGCTCGACACGTTCGCGCGATTCACGTTGCAGCACGGCGTGCGCGTCGCGTACCACCATCATATGGGTGCTTACGTGGAGTCGCCGGAAGATGTCGACCGTCTGATGGCGTCGACGAGCGATGCGGTCGGCCTGCTGTTCGATACCGGGCATATCACCTTCGCGGGCGGCGATCCGCTGACGGTCCTCGAACGCCACATCGGCCGCGTGTGTCACGTGCATTGCAAGGACGTGCGGCCGGCGGTCCTGGAGATGGCGAAGAATCGCGGCTGGAGCTTTCTCGACGCGGTGCTGGCGGGCGCATTCACCGTGCCGGGCGACGGTGCGGTCGACTTCGCCAGCGTCGTTCGCGCACTGGCCGCGCACGGTTACCGCGGCTGGCTCGTGGTCGAGGCGGAGCAGGATCCCGCCATCGCCCCTTCGTACGAGTATGCGCAGCGCGGCTACCGCACGCTGCGAGCGCTCGTCGATGCGGCCCGGCGCTGTCATCCAGGCCGGGAGGCCGCATGAGCCTGCTCGTCAAGGCCGCCCGCGAAACCGCGACGATCGCCAGCGTGACGCCCGCGTCGGCCGGATGGCGCTATGTCGGCTTCGAAGCCGTGCGACTCGCGGAAGGCGATTCGATCGAGCGACGCTTCGACGGCGAGGAAATGTGCGTGGTCGTGGTGAGCGGCTGCGTTACGTTGCAAACGGACGGCGGGCACGCAGGCGATGCGCGGCAATGGGCGCGCCTCTTCTCGCGCCACTCGCCTTTCGACGACATCGCCCCCTACGCGCTCTACGCGCCGCCACGCACAACCGTGCGCGCGAGCGCGCACGGCGCGGTGGAACTCGCAATCTGCACGGCGCCCGCACGGGGCACCTTGCCCGTGCGGCTGATCGAACCCGCGCACCTGCCGTCGACGCAGCGCGGCATCGACGCCAACACACGCTACGTGCGCGACATTCTTCCGCAAGGCGAACCTGCCGAGCGTCTGCTCGTCGTCGAGGTGCGCACGCCTGCCGGCCATTCGTCGAGCTATCCGCCGCACAAACACGACGCCGACACGATTCCCGCCGAAAGCGCGCTCGAAGAGACCTACTACCATCGTGTCGACCCGCCGCAAGGCTTCGTCGTGCAACGCGTCTACACCGATGAACGCGATCTCGACGAAACGATGGCCGTCGAAGACCGCGACGTCGTGCTGGTGCCGCGCGGCTATCACCCCGTCATCGTTCCGTACGGCTACGAGTCGTACTACCTGAACGTGATGGCCGGCCCGACCCGGGCCTGGCACTTTCGCAACGACCCGGCCCATGAGTGGATGCTCGGCGCCCCTCCGCGCTGATCCACGGCGCTCGTCGCGCGTGTCCGCGTTTTCATTTGTCCATTGATCGTCACTTAAGGATTCTTATGTCAGTTCCCTCCCGCAACGGCATCGCCACGCAACCGGTTGCGCATCACATCGGCGGCGTGCGTGTTGCCGGCGACGGCGCCCGCTCCGCGCCGCTCTTCAACCCCGCCACCGGCCAGCAAAGCGGCACGGTGCCGCTTGCCGACGCCGCGATGGTCGATCACGCGGTCGCGGCCGCTCAGGCAGCTTTCCCGGAATGGTCGGAGACGCCCCCGCTCAAGCGGGCACGCATTCTCAACCGCTTCCGTCAGATCATTGACGCGAGGCGCGCCGACCTGGCACGGGCCATCACGCTGGAACACGGCAAAACGTTCGACGATGCGCTAGGCGAAGTGACGCGCGGCATGGAAGTCATCGAGTTCGCCTGCGGCGCGCCGCATCTGCTCAAAGGCCAGTTCACCGACCAGATCGGCGGCGGCATCGACAACTGGTCGATGCGCCAGCCGCTCGGCGTGGTCGCCGGCATCACGCCGTTCAACTTCCCGGCCATGGTGCCGATGTGGATGTTCCCGGTCGCGCTCGCCTGCGGCAACACGTTCGTGCTGAAGCCTTCCGAGCGCGATCCGTCGGCCTCCGTGCTGCTCGCCGACTGGTTCGCCGAAGCGGGTCTGCCGGCCGGCGTTTTCAACGTCGTGCACGGCGACAAGATCGCCGTCGATGCGCTGCTCGCGCATCCGGACGTGCAGGCGCTTTCCTTCGTCGGCTCGACGCCGATCGCGGAATATATCTATAGCGAAGGCACACGCCGCGGCAAACGCGTGCAGGCCCTCGGCGGCGCGAAGAATCATCTGGTCGCGATGCCGGACGCGTCGCCCGCGCAAGTCGCGGACGCATTGATGGGCGCCGCCTTCGGTTCGGCGGGTGAGCGCTGCATGGCGATCTCGGTCGCCGTCGCGGTCGGCTCGATGGGCGATGCGCTCGTCGAGGCATTGCAGAAACGCATCGCCACGTTGCGCATAGGCAGCGGTCTCGATGACGGCATCGACATGGGTCCGCTCGTCACCGCCGCGCACCGCGACAAGGTGACCGGCTATATCGCACGCGGCGTCGAGGAAGGCGCGCAGCTCGTGGTGGATGGCCGCCGGCACGCGAGCTGTGACCAGGAAGGCTACTTCGTCGGCGCGACGCTGTTCGATCACGTCACGCCGGACATGACGATCTATCGCGAGGAAATCTTCGGCCCCGTGCTCGCGATCGTGCGCGTGCCGGATTTCGCCAGCGCGGTCGAGTTGATCAACGCTCACGAATTCGCCAACGGCGTGGCGCTCTATACGTCCGACGGCGGCACCGCCCGCGCCTTCGCGCGCAGCATCAAGGTCGGCATGGTGGGCATCAACGTGCCGCTGCCGGTGCCGATGGCATGGCACTCGTTCGGCGGCTGGAAGCGCTCGCTGTTCGGTGACCACCATGCGTATGGCGAAGAAGGCGTGCGCTTCTACACCCGCTACAAGAGCGTCATGCAGCGCTGGCCGTCGAGCATCGCAAAGGGCGCCGAATTCACGATGCCCGTCGCGAACTGATGGCGCACTCACGCTGAATCCGTCGCGCGGCGAGTAGACACCTCCGCTGAGCCATCCCATTGCGGACCGGTTCAGCGCGCGTGACGCAAAACGAGCGGTACAGGGCGAACAATATCGCCCGATCAGATCCACCAGTATCTGGCATGGAACGAGGAGACATTTCAATGGATGAGAACAACCCGGGCGCACAGCCCGACGCTTCAGACATGCGCGACGGCCCCGATAATCCCGAGCGGCGCCGCATCCTCACCGGCCTCGCGGCCATGAGCGCGGGACTGGCCCTGGCAGGCTGCCATACCCCGGAACAGGCAAGCGACAGCAGCAAGCCGCGCAGCACCGCCGATCTCCGGCTCGATGCCGCGTTGCGCGCGAACGTGAAGCACATCGTCGTGATCTATGCGGAAAACCGCAGCTTTTCGAATCTGTACGGCAACTTCCCGGGCGTGCTGTTTCCGCTCGACGCCGTGCCCGCGGCGCGCTACGAGCAACTCGACCGCGACGGCAAGACGCCCATGCCGCAGTTGCCGAAAATCTGGGGCGGCCTCGTGCCGCAAGCGCAGGAAATCGACGGCAAGCGCTACATGATCGGCGAAAACGCCATCGACGGACTGCCGAACCGGCCATTCCGCATTCCGGATGCGAGTGGCGCGCCGCTGCCCAACAGCGTCATCACACGCGATCTGTGGCATCGCTTCTATCAGAACCAGATGCAGATCGCCGCGGGCCGCAACAACCAGTTTGCGGCGTGGGCCGATTCGGGCGGCCTCGTGATGGGCCACTACCGCAATTCGGCCGCGACGCTGCGGCTGTGGAATCTGGCGCAGCAATACACGCTGTGCGACAACTTCTTCATGTCCGCGTTCGGCGGCTCATGGCTCAATCACATCTTCCTGATTTCCGCCCAGGCGCCCTTCTATCCCGACGTGCACACCAGTCCGGCGAAACATCTGGTGTCGGTCGTCGAAGGAAGCGACCCCACCGGCACGCGTCTTAAGCTCGCTGCGGACTGCCCGTCGTCCGCACTCGCGGGTCCGCCCAGATTCGAGCGCGACGGTCTCTTCACGGCCGACGGCTATGCGGTCAACACGATGGCCCCGCCCTATCAGCCGAGCAACGTGCCTCCCGCGGAAGGCGGCGATCCGACCCGCGCCGATCCCGCCAATCCGCGTGTGTTGCCGCCGCAGCATTACGCGACGATCGGTGATCGCCTGTCGGACAAACACATCGACTGGGCGTGGTATAGCGGCGCCTGGCAGTACGCGCTCGATCATCGCAGGACCGGCGCGATTCCGGACTTCCAGTATCACCATCAGCCGTTCAATTTCTTCGCACGCTACGCGCCCGGCACCGAAGCGCGCCGCCTTCATATCCGCGACGCTGGTCTGGGCGACGATGCCGCCACCAATCACTTCATCGCCGATATCGACGCGGGCCGGCTTCCCGCCGTTGCGTTCTACAAGCCGCAAGGCAATCTGAACATGCATGCCGGCTACGCCGATATCGAGTCGGGCGACCGCCACATTGCCAACGTGATCGAACATATTCGCAACGGCCCGCAGTGGGAGCAGACCGTCATCATCATGACGCACGACGAGAACGGCGGCTGGTGGGATCACGTGCCGCCGCCGACGGGCGATCGCTGGGGACCGGGGTCGCGCATTCCCGCGCTGGTCATTTCACCGCTGGCGAAGAAGGGCTATGTCGATCATACGATCAGCGACACGAACTCGATTCTTCGCTTCATTTCGCGTGTGCATGGCCTCGCGCCGCTCGATGGCGTCGCGGCACGCGACAAGGCATTCGAGAGACGCGGGCATGCCCCGCTCGGCGATCTGACAACGACGCTCGCTTTCGATTAGCAGACCCTGGCGGACGGCCTCGCGGATGCCGGCGCAGTTTGCTCGCGAGGCCAGTGCGGCGAGCACGACGTTGCATCGCGCACGCTCCGCTCGCGGCCGGCATGCGGGTAAATGCCCACACGATTTCATCGCCTGACAGGTTGAAAGCACGCGTCAATTACTGCACCATTGCACGCGTGTGCAAATTGTGCCCACCGAAAGCCCCTGTGGTCGTTTCGCTTTGCCAGGACCTGGCCCGCGCAGCGCCCAGATTCACCACCAGAAAAACAGGAGACACGTATGTCAACGAAACGATCCCGCAACCTCACGACGGCTTTACGCTGGCTGGTCCCCGGTTGCTCACTGCTTGCCGCACAACTCGCGTGCGCGCAAAACAGCATCACGCTCTATGGCGTCGCCGACGATGGCCTTGCCTATGTCAACAACTCGCAGGGCGCGTCGCGCACCTATCTGCGCGCGGGCAACCTGTCCACGTCGAAGTTCGGCTTTCGCGGCGTCGAGGATCTTGGCGGCGGACTGAAGGCGCTCTTTCAACTCGAAGCCGGGTTCGATCTGAACACCGGCGCGAATTCGACGTCTGGCTTGCTGTTCAACCGGCAGGCGTTCGTCGGGCTGCAAAGCGACCGTGCGGGCACGCTGACGGCGGGCCGCCAGTACACGCCCTACTATCTGTTCCTCGGCCCCTATGCGAGCAGCAACTGGCTGACCGGCGCAACCGGCGCGCAGCCCGGCGATATCAACGGCCTCGACAGCAGCTTCCGGATCAACAACTCGGTGTCGTATGTGTCGCCGACCATCGCCGGATTCACGGCCGGCGCGCAGTACGGCGTGGGCGGGATTGCGGGCAGCGTCGAGCGCGGCCAGTCGATCAGCGCCGCGTTGCGTTACGTGAACGGCCCGCTCGGTGTCGCCGCGGGCTACCTCAAGATGTACAACACCGAACTCACTGCCGGATTCGACAGCGCGTCGACCGCCAACATTCCCACCTCGGCCGTGAACGCCGGTTACGTGTCCGCACGCAGCATCCAACACGCGGCGATCGCCGGCAATTATTCGTTCGGATACCTGACGCTCGGATTGAACTACGCGAACGTCCGCTACGCGCCGGGCAAGCAGTCCATCTTCCGCGATACGGCGATGTTCAATACCTACAGCGCCCTCGCGGTCTATCGTTTCACGCCGGCTTTCTCGGTGGCCGGCGGGTATTCGTATACCGTCGCCTCGCAGGCCAACGGCATCACCTCGGCCGCCCGCTATTCGGAGATGTCGCTCAAGGAAGCCTATAGCCTGTCGAAGCGCACCACGTTGTATGCGCTCGAGGCTTATACACACGCAAACGGCCAGACCCTGGGCGCGAAAGGCCGCACACAGGTCATCAATGCCGCGGCGCTGGTCGGCGATTCGCAAAACTCGACGCCCTCGTCCACCGGCAACCAGCTGGTCCTCATGCTCGGCATGACCGTCGCCTTTTAACCGATTTCTTTTGCCCGTTATTGCACACGAGTGCAATAACGGGTTCGGAGGAAAACATGCCTGAACAGATAGCGACTGGCGATCCGGCGCACCGCTGCACGGGTCCACGCCGTCGTCGCCAACCGGGCGCTGGGCCCATCAACGAGCGGACCATGAACACATCCATTCGGCGCTCCGCGCTGGTCCTGTCGCTCGCGGCCATCCTGTGCGTGGCGGGTTGTGCCGCGCCTTCGCGGGCCGGCCGTACACAGTCCGCCGACGTTTCGGCCACGCAGCATTGGCAACTGGAATCGGTGGTCATCGTGAGCCGTCATGGCGTGCGCTCGCCTACTCGCACGAAGCCGCCTTTACAGCAGCTATCGCCGCAACCGTGGCCCACGTGGCCGGTGCAACCGGGCCAGTTGACAGCGCGCGGGGCGGCACTCGTCGAGCAGATGGGCCGTTATTACGGCGCCTGGCTGCGCGAACAGCGCGTGCTGCCCGCGGGCACCTGCCCCGCGTCGGGCGAGGTGTATGCATGGGCGGATGTCGATCAGCGCACCCGACTGACGGGCGACGCGCTGCTGCGCGGCATCGCGCCCGGATGTGGCTTGACGGCGGCTCACCAGGCTTCGCTCGACAAAGCCGATCCCGTCTTTCACGCGACCGAATCCGGCGTGTGCGCGCTCGATCCGCAGCAGGCGCGCCGCGCCATCGACGAACGGCTCGGCGCGGGCGGCCTCGCGAGTCTGAGCAGCACCTATGCCGCAACGCTCGGCCGGATGAGCGACGTGCTCCAGTTTCGCGCCAGCCCGTCCTGCACCCAGTCGCCGCAGCCGGATCAGTGCCGCTATGAAGCGCTGCCGAATCAGGTTCAGATCGACGAAACCGGTCGTCACCTGCGGCTCGACGGACCGCTCGGCATCGCGTCCACGGTATCCGAGGTTTTCCTGCTGGAATATGCGCAAGGTCTTCCCGCCGGGCAGGTCGCGTGGGGACGCATTACCGGTGACGCGGACTGGCAGCGTCTGCTTCAGGCGCACAACGCCCAGTTCGACCTGATGGCGAAAACGCCTTATCTGGCGCAGCGAAAAGGCACGCCGTTGCTGGCCGATGTAACGGCCGCGCTTGAGCAGGCGTCAAGCGGCACGCACGCACCGACGGGCAATCGGGTCTACCTGCTCGGCGCGCACGACACGAATCTGGCGAATCTGGCCGGCATGCTGCAACTCGACTGGACACTGCCCGACCAGCCCGACGACACCCCGCCAGGTGGCGCGCTCGTCTTCTCGCGATGGCGCGATCCCGTCACCGCAATCGACTACGTCACCGTCGAACTTGTGTATCAGTCGCTGGAGCAACTGCGCAATCTGACGGCGCTATCGCTTGCGGTTCCGCCGAAACACATTCCTCTAGCCATTCCCGCCTGCAAGGATCCCGCTCACGGCAACGCCTGCCGTTTGCAGGACTTTTCGCGGGTCGTCAAGCAATCCCTTGCACCGGATTGCGTAGCACATCAGTGAGTCCAGGCAGTAACCCCGTAGCGCCCAGCAGATGCACCACCACAAGAATCAACAACGATAACTGGAGACATCGACAATGAAGAAGACAGCCGGATGCCTGCTTGTCGCAGGCGCCGCAAGCCTGTTCACGCAGGCGGCACTCGCAGCAGATTCAACCAGCGAATTCGATCCACACGCGCCCACGACCGCGAAGGATGCCGACACGGGAAGCTTTAACAACACGTCGAAAGCCGTGCCCGACATTTCGTCCCTGCTGCTCTATGGCAAGGTGGAAACCGGCTTCATGTATGGGAATTCAGATGCTGGCGTCAAGAACCGTGAAATGTGGAACGGCACGTCGTATTGGGGACTGCGCGGCACCGAATCGCTGGGCGGCCGCACGACGGCCTTCTTCTTTCTCGAGAGCGGCTTCAAGCTGCTGAGCGGCAAAGGTCCCTCGAACGGCGTGGAATGGAGCAAGGGTTCATACGTCGGTTTGTATAACCCGGAGTTCGGTCGTATTGAAATGGGCCGCATGCACAAGCCGGACTATTGGGCCTACGTCGATTCCGACCGCAACCTCGATTTCAGCGACTCCAGTCTGGCCGCCATCAAGCTTCAATACGATACGGTACTCGGCTACGACACCTATACCGATTATTTTTCCAATGCGGTCTATTATTCGACGCCGCACTTTCACGGCTTGAGCGCCGACGTCGCGTATGGCTTTTCGAACGTATCGGGATTCCAGTCGCGCGCCGGGCAGCAGGTCGGCACTCGCGTGCGATACGCGGTCGGGCCGTTCAAGTTCAACGTGGCGTTTAACAACTACGGTTACTACGCCGACAGCAAGACCTCGAACTCGTCGAGCTGGAAAACCGAACTGGTCAGCGCGTCGTACAAGACGTGGCACGACATCGAGATCGGCGCGAACTACATCTACGCGCACCGTACCGACGACAACTGGTTCGCGTCGTCATGGCAGGTGAACGTGGGCATTCCACTCGGACAGTCCGACGTCAACATCGGCACCGCGCACGTCAGCCAGCAAGGCGATCGCGTGACACAGAGCTACTCGCTGAACTACGCGTATCACCTGTCGCGGCGAACGACGCTATTCGCCGATGCGATCTATTACCACAACAACCAGAACGGAATCGTCGGCGTGGGCGTGTTCGCCAACGATGACGTGCAGCCGGGTTATTCGCCGTGGGCGATGGGGGTCGGTATCAAGCACAAGTTCTAGGAAGCGGCACTGCGATCCCTGAACTGACGCCGGGTGTGGCGTATGAGGTCGGGCGGCGCGGTAACCGCCGCCCGATCGGGGGCTCTGATCGGTAAAACACGCTCAACGACCCGCCGGGCGCCTCGTCGGCGTTCGCAACGCGTTGATTTCATCGAGCAGATCGAGGGCAAGCGCGATGCCGGGTGCGTTGATCTCGAGATCCTGTGCGAGCCGTCGAGCGGTTCGCACGCGGCGCAATGCGGCACCGCTGAAGCGCCATTCGCGCGGCGTGGCGCCTTGCGGCTCGACTGCGCCCTCCTCGATCCATAACGTCAGCTGTTCTTCCGATGCGCCGCTCGCCCGGCACAATTCAACGAGCGTGAACTCGACGTCTTCCTCGACAATCTGACCTTGTACAAAGACCGTCACCGATTCTTTCATGGTCGCGTACCCGTGAAATGCGCGCGCGGATCGAAATGGAACGCCTGCCGCATCGTGTCGTAGGCCGCACGCGCGCTGTCGCTGTCGGCCGGTGGCAGCACGATGGTCAAGATCACATACAGATCTCCCGGCGTCTTCCCCGGAATCCCCTTGCCCTTGAGCCGCAACCGGCGACCACCGGCCGACCCCGCTGGCACGGTCAGCTCGACCGAGCCATCCGGCGTGGGCACGGTTACGTGCGCGCCGAGTGCGGCCTCCCAGGGCGCCACCGGTACGTCGAGCGAAACATCGCGCCCGTCGACACGAAAATGCGGATGTTCCCGGAAGGCGATTTCCAGATACAGGTCACCGGGCGGTCCCTGTCCCACACCCGCGGCCCCCTGACCGGCGAGACGCAGATGCTGCCCCGCCCGCACGCCCTTTGGAATGGTGACGTTCAGCGTCCGCGGTTGCAGGATGACATGACCGGATGCATCGACAGCCGGCATTTGCAGCGAAAGGGAACGTTGCGCGCCGTGATACGCATCCTGCAGATCGATCACGACTCTCGTGTGAAAATCCTGTCCGGGCATCGAACGTTGTGCACCGCGCCAGGCGCCCTCCAGATCGTCGGCCACGCCCGCGTCGTGCTCCGGTTCCGCGTCATGTCTTCCTGTGCGCCGCGAATGCCCGCCTGTGCGCGCGTCGCGGAACATCGCCTCGAAGAAATCACTAAAACTGGCATCCGCGCCGCGCGCGTTGCCCGCGCCGCTGAATTCGAAGCCTTCGTCCCAGTCGGGCGGCGGCTGAAAATCCTGACCGTTCTGCCACTGGCGGCCCAAACGGTCGTAGGCCGCGCGTTTCTCCGTATCCTTGAGAACCTGATACGCCTCGCCCAGCTCCTTGAAACGCTCCTCCCCGTCGGCCTGCTGGCTGACGTCCGGATGATATTTGCGCGCGAGCTTGCGGTACGCGCGCCGGACCTCGTCCTGCGTCGCGGTGCGTTGCAGGCCGAGAATCTCGTAGTAGTCCCTGTATTTCATTTCAGAGTCTGCCTGATCAGAGCGTTTTTCATTCGTTAGCGGCTCGTTGATACGGTAGCACTCAACGTCACTCAGGGATGCATCTTTTTCAGCGCGCCACCTTTGTGCATCGCGACATGGTCGGTCTTGTCACTCTGGATCTCGTACTGTGGATCGTCCACGCTCGCGTGATGGGTGTACCCCTTGTAGTCGGTGTCTTTTGTATGCACCTTGATGATCTTGCCGCTCACGTGGCCGGCCTCCGAATTCCAGGTCACGTGATCGCCCACCTTGAATCTCGTCGTCATGATGGAGCCCTCCGTTCAGTGCGGCGTACAGTGTCGTGATGTCGATGTCGGCGTGCGCGGACACTGCCGGAAATTCAACAGCACGTTTTGAAGTTGATCCAGCGCATTTCACTATAGATCACGTTGTGATATAGCTTGAATTTAATTGAATTGCCGGAATTCCCGACGCACAGGAATAAAGGTGACACTGCATCGGGCAGGCCCATCATCGGCTGTTCGAAGCACCCGATAACCCGAATCGAAGGAGCCGCACATGGAATTCGAACATATGGAATTCGAAGTGGAGAAGATGACCGGCGATGGCGACGCACAGACGCTTGTCCGGGCCATCGGCGCGGTCGACCCGGACGCGAAAGTCGATGTCGACGTCAACGCGGGAATCGTGAAGGTCGACTCGTGGCTGATGGCCGAGGAATTCCTCGTTGCGTTCGAGGACTCGGGTTACACCGCGAAGATCAGCAAGGGCTGATCTTGCGTGTGGATCGTCCCGCGGCCATTACCCGGCTTGCAGGTGACGATGGGTGGAATCCTGAGTCAGAGCGCCGATTCAGGCCGCGATACCGCGACGTGCCCCGGTTGCTCCGCCCAGTATCCTGCTTTGCCATAGAACGCGTAGAGCTGCGTCTCGTAGTCGCGAATCACCGGGACGCTGCTGTCATAGGCCGGACTATCCTTGATCGCGTCGCGGGTAAGCTCTGTCGAGACAGTGTTTTCGTACCAGTCGACCAGAAAAATCCAGTCGGTCGCGATCAGCACTTCTTTTGCCGCGGGCCACCAGTTTCGCGTGTCCACGACCAGATAGCGCATGGTCCAGGTCTCGTCGTCGAAAATGAAGCCGGACACGTGACCGAAATTCCCGTCCGCCGCCTCGATGTGATAACCATCCACGGCGTCCGTGCTGCGCAGACGGCTATCGCCCTCGGGTTTGTCTGCGTGCAGCGCAAGCTGCTCGCGCGTATCCGTTGAAACATCCGGCAGCAACCCGGGGCCGAACGCCGGATAGCTGCTCATTCCCCACACGCCCAGGCCGCCCCAGTAGTTCGGGTAGCCGTAGTAGCGAAGGTATTCTGCTTCATGCTGGCGTGACACAGGTTGATGCGTGTCGATCGCAGGACTGTCGCGGACCTGCTGACGCGTCAGATCGACGTGCACGCTCATCGTGCCCGGATCCGTGTGCCTGACTGAGTACGGCGAGATCAGCACGCGCCGCTCGCTGATCCAGTTTCCCGTTTTGACGACGAGATAGCGGATACCCCACGCTTCGTCATCGAAGAAGACTTCCTCGACGTGGCCTATTTCGCCATCGCTCGCGGCGACGGCGCATCCCTTGAGACTCTCGATGGTTCGCAACATGGTTCGATACTCCTGCCGTTGCCTGCACGGCGTCAATGAAGGTGGCCTCCGAACAGCCCCAGCAGCCCGATGACGATCAGATAGATTGCAACGATGTAATTCAACAGGCGCGGCACGACCAGAATCAGAATGCCGGCGATCAGTGAAACCAGGGGGCCTGCGCTCGTCAGATAGTGCATGATGTTTCTCGCCAGAATCGAAACGATAAATGAGCGCGCGGGACAGCATCGCCGTCCCGCGCGTTTTCCGCTGTTTCCAACGCTACGCGCAATCCAGTCCCGCTGCGGTACGACAGCGTACAGACCGGCGGTGGCATTCTTCGTAGTCTGGAATGCGAAAGAATCATTTTTATCGCTACCATGACAAACGCCGTTCTCAACACGCTTCTCGGCGTGCTTGCCGCCATCGGTGCCGGGCTCTCTCCCGCACCGGCGTACGCCTACGCACTGGATCCGCAGCTCGACTGCAAATCGAGCGCACACGATTTCATCGCCCCGCTCCTGAACAACCAGTACATCGACGCGAGTCCGATGCGCGTCGAAGCGAACTCGGTCAATGCGTTCCGACCGACGCACGGCGGCACGCTGACGGCATTTGGCTTTCGCGTCTACGCGGTTCTCGGATATGAACGCGAGGATGCGATCTTCAAAAGCGGGACCGGCAAGGCCATCCCCAATTCGTCCTATGGCGCGATAGTCGTCGGCCCGGCGGAGTCGGTCGAAGCGCGCGTACGCGAAACCGGCAGCGGCGCGGCCGTTCATCAGGTCGTCCCGTTGCTGCTAACGGTCATTTTCTGCGAAGGGCCGTGACGCACTGCGCGTCAAGACGGGCGCGTGGCGGCGACGTCTGTCGGGAACACGCATCACCGGGAGAAATTCACGAATGAGATGACGCGTTCCACCCTGTTCGGACTATTTACCGACCTGGTTGCCGACCACGCCACCGACGACCGCGCCGCCGACCGTGCCTATCCCGCTACCGCCTGTGAGCACGGCGCCACCGACCGCGCCTATCCCGGCACCCGCTGCCGTATCGACGCCTCGCTGGGACATGCCGGAGCAACCGGGGACTCCCGTTACGACAAGGAGCGTTAGCGTGCCTGTTGAAATCAAGCGAGCGCAGTTCATTTTGATACCACCTATATGCGTGAGTGACGCAATCCGATGCGTCTGCCGTCAAGGACCACCGATACAGGTTTCACCGCCCGCCAGTAGACACTTTCGTGATACACGGATTGCCGGTTCCCGACAGTCCGGCAGCGTACACGCGCGGCGGCGATCATGAGGTTGATGCGCTTCCCGGCTACGCTCCAGCTTCTGAACTTCATCGGTACGTTACCGTGCAGACAGGAAGGCGCGGTCTGGAACATAGTCGACGCGGGCATTAGACCAGTTTCGTCGAGGACCGTGATGCAGCATCAACAATTCGAACAGGACCTGACGCATCTCGAACTGATCATCCCGTTACTGGCGCGAGGCAATCCACTAGCGTTGCGCTATTGGCGGCGCCGGATCGTGTCACTGTCGGCCTGGCAGCATCTTGTTCCAGGCGGAAGGGAGCGTGTGACCCGTCTGCTTGCCCTCTTCAATGACATCGAACAGGGCACGGCCTTGTGCCGGCCTGCCGCATAGTATTCGCGCACAGGCTACGTTGCGCTTACGCCTCGTCGCTGACAGTGCCGTGCTGCACGACGACCGGCAGCCTGAGCGTGAATTCGCTGCCAGCACCGGGCCCGGCGCTCGTCGCCGACACCGTTCCGTTATGCGACTCGGCGATAGCTTTCACGACAGCAAGGCCCACGCCCAGACCACCCGCACTCGCAGTGATCGTTCTGCTGGATTGCGCGAAGAGGTCGAAGACATGCCGTAGGAGAATCTCCGATATTCCCAGCCCATTGTCGCGCACCGAAATAACCAGATCTTTCCCCTCGGCGGCCACGGGCAAACTGATCTCGCCGTTCACCGGCGTGTACTTCACCGCGTTGTGCAGGAGGTTGTTGACCGCCTGCGCCAGCCGGACAGGATCGCCTTCAATCCGCAGTGGCCGGTCAGGCATCCGCACCGTGAACGTCTGGCTGCGCATGGCGGCGGCTGTCGCGGTCATTTCGCATGAGTCGGCCAGAACGGCAACGACGTCGATGTCGAGCCTGTTCAGGCGCAGGGCGCCATGGCCGACCCGCGTTGCGTCCACCAGATCCTCGGAAAGCCGGCCGATCTCGCTGATTTGCCGGTCGATCATATCGATCACCCGAAGCATGTCCGGGCGATCGGCCAGCGCCGCGCGAATGATGTGCGCGGCAAGCCGCAATGGAGCCAGCGGTCCACGCAGCTCGTGCGCGACCATCGCCAGAATTTCGTTCTTGAGCCGCGGCGCGTCGGCGGGCTGTCCGGGCGAAGAAAAATCCTTCTGGACGGGAAACGCGACCGGCTGGGAAGCTTGCCTGACGATCTCGTCGACCACCATCCCGTGCTTCGACGCAGGACTGTCAAGGGTCGAGTGGAAGGACATTTGAGTCGACATGATGATCCCCGTTGTGCGCCCGTGGAGCCATCGGGCGTGAATAACTGGCGAGCAGGCCAGGTAGTCGCGTGCGACTCAGGAAAGACTCGCGGCACGAAGCCAGTCGCCCGCCGATTCGCGAAGCCGTCCGTGACTGCGATCCGGAGATCGCGGGTACGTGCAGGTCCAGTTGCAACGGTCTCACGAACGATACGGTAAGTCTGTACGGTGACGTTCAAATCAGTAAAAACAACCGTGTCGCGCGGCGCGGTCGCGAAGAGCGTGAAAAGCTAACCGGTATGCCGATGTCTCGCGTCACGCGTATTGCGAAAGCACAGTCAGAACGCGTCAGACGCATCGATTTCGCTTTGCGCTCCGTAGCGACACGATTTCCACCTGCTGCACCGGCGATGCATTCGTGCGCGCTCCCGGATCGTCTGCGGATCTTCACGCAACGCCGCATCGACGCACGGCCTTCGCGCCCGGTTCGTGGATTGCCGTCAATTGCAATTGACGCGCACCGTTGCCCCGCCTGCCATTCGCGTGTCCGAAAACGATGGCGCCGGACGGTCACGCTGAAGATCGTGACGACTGCCGATTCACGTCATGTCCTGCGCACCGCTCAACGGATCATTCTCGCCGGCAAACAAAATGATTGTGATGTCCTTGCCTGCTAGCGTACCGAGTTCGCCACGAAGTCCGCGTAGCGTCACTGAGTATGGCGACGACCTGTCAAGGCGTCCCGCGAGAGCGGTGTGCAATGCAGCTCATCGCCCTTGCGCCAGAAATCGACCAGCCTTCAGCGAGCGGATCAAATCTGGAAATTGCTCACGACGACGTGAGTGATTCACGTAGGTCAAATGGAAGGAATCACCATGAAATCCTCAAAACTGATTGTCGCGGCACTGACGATGCTCGCGTTGGGTGCATGCACGGGGCCCGCGGGGCCGCAAGGCATGACAGGCAATACCGGCCAGAGAGGCGATACCTGATACGGCGGTGCACCTGGCGACACGGGCGCGACAGGCGCAACGGGAGCCACCGGCAATACAGGCAACACGGGGTACACAGGCGCAACGGGCGATACCGGGGCAACCGGCAACACGGGAGCGAGAGGCAGCAACGGTGCGAGAGGAAGTACCTCCACCGATGGTACGGTGGTGATCGTCCCGTCTCACTGAGCACCGCGGGACGGAAACATCAATCACGTCCCGCCACTCGAGGACCGCGAGAGACACCGTATCAACGCAACTCACCCGCCTTGCGTGGGGCAAGCGACTGGCTTGCGACGTGACCTTCGTCGGCGGGCGTCGTGGCGACCGGAGCTTGCGCACGCCTCGCCAGCGCCGCTGCGATTTCAGCGCCGAAGAGAAAGACGGCGGCGGAGAAGTAGAGCCACATCATCAATACGGCTAGCGACCCGGCGACCCTGAACAGATTCACCGTGCCGGCGTGCGCCAGATATAACCCGAAGAGGCTGCGCCCGAGCGTGAACAGCATCGCCGACACCGCTGCGCCACAGGCGGCGTGCCTGAACTGTACGGGCACATCCGGCAGCCATCGAAGCAACGCGGTGAAGGCCGCTCCTAACACCAGCAGCCGGAACAGCGTTTGGGCCAACGCCGCGACGACAAGCAGCCTCGAGTCGCCAAACACCAGATGGCCGGCGTATTTCACTGCTGCGTCGAGCGCCAGCGAGACCAGCAGCAGGAAGCACACGCCCCACAACAGTCCAAACGACACCACGCGTGCACGGACCAGCAAAGCGAGGCCGGCCACGCCCTTTTTGGGCTTCATGCGGAATACGACATCGAGCGCGGCGCTCAACGACGAGAACGTGGCGGACGCGCCGACCACCAGCAGTACCGTCGACAGCGCCGCCGCCATGCCGCCCCCGCTCGCACGATGCGCGTGCTCGACGATGGCCTTGATCGCCCCTGCCGCCTCGTTGCCCATGATGGCGTGTACCTGGGCGAACAGCCGGTTACGCGCGGCGCCTTCCCCGAAGAACCGGCCGGCTACCGCAAGCACGATGAGCAGCGTCGGCGCGACGGAGAACGCGGAATAGAACCCAATGCTGGCCGCCATCATCGCGCAGCGATCGGACCCGAACTGCGTGGCCGCGCCCTTCACCACCGAAAGGATGTCATGCGCGCCCCGCATAGCCCGGTTGACGGTCGCTGTCCCTGTTTGAGCCACTGCGCTTCTCCACTATCCGTTCTGACACGATAGCAATCCGCATGCCTTTGAACCTTCGGCCCGGACAGGCCCGACTTGTTTCATTCGCCTGCGCGCTGACGCGCGTTCGCTTGAAATACATGTGACTAATCAAACGAAAGAAATGACGGACATAGAATGATCCGTCTATGAAATCGCCGATAATTACGGTTTCCTAACCACAATGGGAATACACTCAGGACAGGACAGCAAGGAGCAGTACCATGACAGACGCAACCCCTCAAAGCACTTTCCGCGGTCTTCCGTTGAGTCCCGAGCAAGACGCCGAAATCAGGCACTACATCAAGCAGAAAAAGCAGAATGGCACGGCATGGGACACGCCCGAGCTGGCTGCCATGCTTGCCGACATGCTGGAACCCCCACGCAATGACGATGAAGAACGCGGCGCCACCGCCGACGAGACGGAGGCGGCTACAGAACGCGCGGCAGCCTCCATCGATGAGACCATGGAACCCATCGAGGCGCGCGAGGAGCGCAATGCCGCGATGGAAGCCGAGAACATGAAGGGCCCCCGGCGTTGAATTCCTGAGAACGTGCGTGAATAGTGCGAGACGCAGCCACGGGCGGCGCAATGGAATCTTTCTGTGCGCGGCAGCGGCTTGCATCCACAACCTTCACCTTCCCCATGTCGCGACCATCACCAGAACGGCGAGTGTCATCACGCCCGTCGCCGCCCAGCCGACCGCTTTCAGCCAGCGTTTGACAACGAACTGGCCCATTACATCGCGCCGCGTCGACATGAGCATGATCACCACCATGACCGGCACGGCGATGACCCCATTGATGACCGCACTCCAGAAAAGCGCCTTGATCGGATCGATGGGCGTGAAGTTGAGTGCCACACCCAGAAGCGTCGCGACGCTCAGGATCGTGTAGAAGCCCCTCGCCTTCATGAGCTGCCTGCCAAGCCCGATTTTCCACTGGAATGTTTCGGCGACGGCGTAAGCAGCGGAGCCCGCGAGAACCGGCACGGCAAGCAGTCCGCACCCGACGATACCGGCGGAAAACAACAGGAAAGCGAATTCGCCAGCCAGTGGCCGCAGCGCCTGGGCGGCCTGAGCCGAGGTCTGGATATCCGTGATGCCATGCATGTGCAGCGTTGCCGCGGCAGTCAGCATGATGAAGAACGCGACCATGTTCGAAAGCGCCATGCCGACCCAGGTGTCTATCTGAATGCGATGCAAACTGCGGCGCGCCTGCTGCGGCGCTTCTGTCAACGGCTCCTCGCCTTTCTTTGCCCGCTGCTGCTCGACCTCCTGCGACGCCTGCCAGAAAAACAGGTATGGGCTGATCGTGGTACCGAACACCGCGACCACTCCGATTGCATAGTGCACGTTAAAGGACATGGACGGGATGAAGGTTTCGTACAGAACATGCCCCCATGGAATCCTGACGACAAACACCGTGCCGACGTACGCAAAGAGCGCGAGGGTCAACGCCTTCAAAATCGGCGAATAACGCGGGAACGGTACGAAGACCTGCAGTATCAGCGACGCCGCGCCGAAGGCGATCGCGTACCAATGCGCGGGGCCGCCGATGAGCAGCTTTAATGCCGCGCCCATCGCACCGATGTCAGCGGCGATATTGATCGTGTTGGCGACGAGAAGCAGCACGATCAATCCGTAAAGCAGCCACGGAGAATAGTGCTTGCGAATGTTGGCGGCAATGCCATCGCCCGTGACGCGGCCAATACGGGCGCTCACGATCTGGATGCCGATCATCAGCGGAAATGTGAC
>CALFSF010000038.1 GCA_937917025.1 uncultured Paraburkholderia sp. | reverse complement strand
CGATCAGCGGCACCACCGAGGCGCTCGCGTAGGTGTAGCCGAGGCCCGTCCTGCCGCCCGCGTCGGCCTCGACGATCACCAGCGTCGTCGAGTTCCACGCGATGGTGCCGTCGGCTTCGGGCTTGTCGGTTGGAATCGTGTACGCGTGCGCCCTCACCCGACTGAGTGGCGCGCCGGCCTCGTGAGCGGGCATCGCGTCAATCCTTCTTCTCGTCGGGCGCGTCGTGATTCTTGTGGCCGTGCGGCAGCACAGCGCTCAGTACCTGCTTGACGGTACCCATCAGCATGCCGCTTTCCTGCGGATCGCCCTTGAAAAGCGTTTCGGTGAATGCCTTCGCCTCTTTCAGCGAGATGTGCGGCGGCAGCGGCGGCACGTTCGGGTCCGACTTCACTTCGAGCACGACTGGCCGGTCGGCCGCGAGGGCCTCGTCCCAGGCGGCGCCAAGGCGCCCGGAATCGTCGACATAGATGCCCTTCAACCCGATCAGCTCCGCGAACTTGTGATACGGCACGTTGGGAATCTGCTGCGACGCGTCGAACTTCGGATTGCCCTCCATCACGCGCTGTTCCCATGTCACCTGATTCAGGTCCTCGTTGTTCAGCACCATGCAGATCCAGCGCGGACTCGACCACTGCTTCCAGTACTTGGCGACCGTGATCAGCTCGGCCATGTTGTTCATCTGCATTGCACCATCGCCCACCAGCGCGATCACCGCGCGGTCCGGATACGCGAACTTGGCGGCGATCGCATAGGGCACCGCCGCGCCCATCGACGCAAGCCCGCCCGACAGCGAACACATCATGCCGCGGCGGATCTTCACGTCGCGCGCATACCAGTTCGCACACGAACCGGAGTCGCTCGTGATGATGGCCCGTTCCGGCAAACGGGGCGACAGTTCCCACATCACACGCTGCGGGTTCACGCCGACCGCGGCCGGCTCCTTCGCCCGCGCCTCGAGCGTCTTCCACCAGTCGGCCACCCCGCTTTCGATTTTCTTGCGCCACGCGTGGTCGGTTTTCTCCTGCAAAAGCGGCAGCAGCGCTTTCAAGGTGTCGGCGCTGTCGCCGACGAGATTGACCTCCATCGGATAGCGCAGGCTCAGCATGTCCGCCTTGAGATCGATCTGCACGCCGCGCGCGTGTCCTTCCTTCGGCAGGAACTCCGAATACGGAAAGCCGGAGCCGATCATCAGCAGCGTGTCGCACTCCATCATCATGTCCCAGCTCGGCTTCGTGCCGAGCAGGCCGATCGACCCCGTGACCCAGGGCAGGTCGTCGGGCAGCGCCGCCTTGCCGAGCAATGCTTTGGCGACACCGGCGCCGAGCCTGTCGGCGATGGCGATCACTTCGTCTGTCGCGTGCAGCGCGCCCGCGCCGACCAGAATCGCGACCTTGCCGCCCGCGTTCAGCACGTCGGCCGCACGCTGCAGGTCGTCGCCCTTCGGGACGATGCGCGGATCCGTATAGCCAATGCCCGAATGAATCGTGCCGTGCGCGCGGGGCGGATCCTCGTAGTCCACGTCCTGCAGGTCGTTGGGCATGACGATCGCCGTCACGCGCCGCTCGGACAATGCAATGCGGATCGCGCGATCGACGAGATGCCGCACCTGCGTGGGCACGCTCGCCTGCTGGATGAACGCGCCGGCCACGTCCTTGAAGAGCGACGGCAAATCCAGTTCCTGCTGGTAATGTCCGCCGAGGACCGCACGCGCCTGCTGGCCTGCGATGGCCAGCACGGGCATGTGGTCCATGCGTGCGTCGTAGAGACCGGTGATCAGATGCGATGCGCCAGGGCCGGACGTCGCAAGGCACACGCCAAGCTCTCCGGTGAATTTCGCATGCGCCGAGGCCATGAAGGCAGCCATTTCCTCATGGCGGACCTGGATGAACTCGATCTTCCCTTCCGCACGGTCCAGCGCGCCCAGGATGCCGTTGATGCCATCGCCGGGGTAACCGTAGATGCGCCTGATGCCCCATTGATGCAGGCGTTCGACAAGAAAATCGCTGACCGTCTGACTCATCTCGGGTCTCCAGACCGGCATTCGGGCCGGGTCCTAACGTCAATAGATGACAGCCCGATGATGCCGCCTGGGGCTGCCTGCGATGTTTCGTGGCCTCGCCTTCAACCGAGGTGTCGCTGCCGTTGTCGTTGCTATCACGCGGCGGTTGCGAGGCATGCTTGCGCCGGCGACCGTGCAAGTCCGGATGGCTTCGTCGTGACGAAGCGTCCGGCATTCCCGACCTGCAATACATGGGCCTGAAAGCGCGCAGCAATCTTCTGTCGCATAAAGCCTGCCACCCCGCTATTTTCCCGAGAGTCTTCGCGTTGACGCTGCGGTTCGGTCACAATGTGACACATTGCAGTCAGGCAAAGCTGGATCATGGCTTGTCGCCGGTATGTAAAAACGCTCAAGCCATGTAAGTTCGACCCGATCACGCGTGAGGACATGTACGACGAAGGCGGCGTAGTCACGGTGATCGCTGCGATCAGTCCAGCATGCAAGGCCGCGGGATACCCGTCGCGCCAGGACGAAGGCGCAGCAGCGATCCCGCCAGCGGCTCACGCTGCAACTGCCCGGGCGTGAGCTTGTCTTTCGCGCTTGTCACATACATCACGTCGAGCGCCTCGCCCGCGAACGCGCACATAGTGGGTTGACTCACCGGCAACGCGATGTCCCGGTCTACCGCGCCCGTCGCGGTGTAACGTCGCAAGCGGCTGTCGCCATGCAATGCGCACCAATACCCGCCATCGCTGTCGACGGCCGCGCCATCGGGCAAGCCAGGGCCGGCCGGGAGTCGTGCGAAGAGATCGCGCGCGCCGAGCCGGCCGGTTGCGGGATCGAAGGCGTAGGTGAATATCTCCTGCCTTTGGCTATGCGACAGATAAAACACCCGGCCATCCGGGCTCCACGCCATCCCGTTGTGCAGTTCGGCGACATCGGGTTCGGGATGCAGACCACCGGTCAACGTGAAACTGTGCAGGGAGAATTCTTGCGGGGGAGCGGTATCGTCGAGCGGATCGAACATCACGCCGATCCAGAAGCGGCCGGCGCTATCGCAGATCCCCTCGTTGAAGCGGAACAGCGCCGGATCAAAGGGCGGCGGCGCAAGCCGGGTGAGCGATCCCGATGCGAACTCGAGCCGGAAGATTCCGCGTCGCAGCGCGACCACGGCGCCCGGCGGGTCGCGAACCAGAGCGAAAGCGCCGATGTCGTCCGGCATGGGCCAGCAGCGCTCGCCTTTCGTCGCCGGATCGTAGCGATAGAGCGCGGGCTTCTTCACATCGATCCAGTAAAGCGCCTTCTCCGCGGACACCCACGTCGGTGATTCGCCGATCGTTGCCCCTGCGTCGAGTACCACTTCGATATCCATCGACCGCTCCTGCAAGAGTCTGAATCCGGTGCGCGTAAAGCGATGCTTTGCCGCACATAACATTCCATTCATGAGAGCGGTCCGTCTGTACGGTACCGTTCAACACCTTCCGGTTAGCCGGCCGGAGCGGATACGTCCTTGACTTCATGCTTCAGCAAGTCTCTCCACACGGTCATGTCACGGCGTACAACGGCTGCGGGATTGCCCTTCAGCACCCCAAAATTCGTTTGCTCGCCGGCGCGCCAGAAGCGGATATCGAAGATCTGTTCGCCCACGCGCAGGTCCCTCAACGTCAGATCGCCCAGCCACGGCGGCAGGTCCGGATCGATGTAGAGCATCTCGTGCGGCGCGTCCGGCTGCAAGCCGAGGATCGCCTGCAGCAGCGAGAACACCGCCCCTGCCGCCCACGCCTGCGGCACGTTGGCGCCGGGATACTGAACCGGAAAATTCGCGTCGTCGCGATGCAGGCCCGCGTAAAGTTCGGGCAACTGGTTCAACCTGAAAAATCCGCCTGCCTCGCATACGTCGAACGCAATGCGGGCCGCCTCCGCGGAATAGCCGTAGCGCTTGAAGCCGTGCGCGATAAGGCCGTTGTCATGTGGCCATACCGCGCCTTTCTGGTAGGAAAACGGGTTATAGGCCGCGTGATTCGCCGACAGCGTGCGTATGCCCCAACCGCTCCACATGTCCGGTTGCATGAGCCGCGCCACCACACGCGCGGCGCGTTCGGGCGGCACGATGCCCGACCACAGGCAGTGGCCCGGATTCGATGTGACGCTCCACACCGGGTTCTTGTCGCCGTCGAGCGCGAACGCATAGAAGCCGCTGTCCTCGTCCCAGAACACCGCGTTGAACCGGTCGAAAAGCGTGGCGGCTTTCGCCCTCAGCGCCGCCGCACGGCCTGCGTCGTCAAGCACATCGTAGATCTGCGCCATCCGCAGCCATGCGTCGTATACATAGCCCTGCAACTCGCAGAGCGCCTTCGGTCCCTTGACGAGAGTCCCGTCGGGGTACACCAGCGCTTCGCCGGAATCCTTCCAGCTCTGGTTCTCGAGACCCGCTGACGAACGCGTCGCGTATTCCTGAAAACCGTCGCCGTCGCTGTCGCCGTATTTGTCGATCCATTCCAGGCAGCGCCCGGCGGTCGGCAGATGACGCGTGAGCAGTTCGCGATCGCCGGTACAGCACCACGCGTCGTGTAGCGCGATCAGATAGAGGGGCGTCGCGTCAGCGGTTCCGTAGTACGGCGTATGAGGAATCAGCTTGAGCTTTGCCAGTTCCCCCAGACGGAGTTCATGCATGATCTTTCCAGGCTCGGCGTCGCGATAGTCATCGCGGGCGGTCGCCTGCAGGGCGCCCAGCGCATCCAGCGTCCCCCGCGCGAAATCGGAGTAGACGAGCGACGTCTGGATCGAGACGACGAGGCTGTCACGTCCGAACAACGCCACGAACCATGGCAGCCCGGCAGCCGCTACCAGTTGCATCTGGTCAGGACGGGTGCCGGGAATCGGCAGGCGCAACGCGAACATGTCGTCGATCGCCTGCTGGTACAGATTCCTGAACTGATCGTTGCTGGTCTCGACCTTGAGCACCGCCTCGCGCCAGGCGGCCAGCCGCTTGTGGTTCTTCGACTGATCCGCCGCCTGGTTCATGCAGCTTTCCGGCGCCGGATAACACGTTTTGCCGTCCAGCAGATCGTACGCGAGGCAGGTATGCCACGTGGCGGACGGCGCGAGTTCGACATCGAAAGTGATGCGCCCGTTCGCATAGCCGGCCGGCGCGTCGCCGTCAAGGGCCCGCATCACCACTTCGCGGGAGAAATCACCGTTCCGGTATGCCGTCGTGAGGCGCTGGTGCTTGCGGTCCCATTCCGTTGTGATGTTGCCGCGTCGAACGAAGTGTCCGGACTTGACCTCGAAAATGTCGGCGAAATCGGAGCGCACCGCGATCTCGAAGTTAAAGCGTACTTTCGATGAACCGTAGTTGGTGAGATCGATGTCCTCGTGCACGCCGCCGCCGATATGACGGCTAAGGACGAGCCCAATCGTACGCGCAGCGACCGGGCCCGCCTCCGTGACGAGTGCGCGGTTGACCAGAAAAATGCGCTCGGCAAAAGAGGTGGTCGCACCGCCGTTGAGAAGCTCCCAGCGCTCACCGTTGGCGTAGATCGACCAGCTGCTGATCATCCGGGTGTCATAGAAGTACAGGCCCTTGTCGCTCGGCCATTGAATCTGCCCGTCGGGCTCGCTGAGCAGGACGGCGTGCCCCTGGTGAATCGCGAGCTGTGCTGGACCCACCCTGATCTCGATCGACATTTTTATCCTCGCGCGTTGCTTTCTGGTTCGACGCGCGCCGTACGATCCCGTTCCCCTGTCGACCCCGGCACGCAGGAACACGGTGTGCGCAGGCGACACGGGCGTCTGTACGCTGGCGTACCCGGTCATGGTACGCACCGGGCCGCTGGCAGGGGCGATCCGGATTCCTTAATTGTGACGACGATCGCGATCAAACATACAACCGCGAACGATGCTTCGTTTACGAAGACCGTACAGGATCAAAACTTGCTGACGGCAGGATGTATTGATCGCGCACGCTCAGGTGAGCCGCTCACCTTCAGCCGGGGTTTTCCGGTGTCGCGGGGAAACGAAATGACATGCGGCCCGATGCCGGTTTGACGTTCACCAATACAGCAACCACCTTGCATGAGACCAGAGAGGAATGCGCGATCATGGATCATTATGATGTAATCGTAATCGGCAGTGGACCCGGTGGCGCTTCTCTCGCGCGCAAGCTTGCGTCGACCGGAAAGTTCGTTCTGTTGCTGGAGCGTGGCGACTATCTGAAACGTGAAATCGCCAACTGGGATCCGAAAACCGTTTTCGTCAAAGGCGCCTATCAAACGACCGAAACCTGGTACGGAGGCGATGGCCGAGCATTTCATCCCGGCCTCCATTACTACGTTGGCGGCAATTCAAAGGTGTATGGTGCCGCCCTCTTCCGCCTGAGGGAACGGGACTTCGATGCGCTTCAGCACAAGGACGGCATATCGCCGGCATGGCCACTGAAGTACGCGGATTTCGAGCCCTACTACGACGAGGCGGAGCGCCTCTTTCATGTACATGGCCGGCGTGGCGAGGACCCCACCGAGCCACCGTCCCGCACGCCGTTCCCTTACCCGCCCGTGTCACATGAGCCGCGCATCCAGGCGTTGAACGACTCGTTTCAAGGCGCCGGACTTCATCCGTTTCATCTGCCGCTCGGCATTCTGCTCGACGAGAAAGACGGCAAGGTCACGCCAACCAGTACCTGCATCCGTTGCGATGCATTCGATGGATTCCCCTGTCTGCTAAACGGCAAGGCTGACGCGCAGGTGATGTGCGTCGATCCGGCGCTGGCCATGTATCCGAATCTCACCCTGCTGACGAACGCTTACGTCACGAGACTCGAAACGGATCCCGGCGGCCACACCGTCACCGCCGTTCATGTAGAGCGTAAGGACATCCATGAACGCTACAGCGCTGACATCGTTGTTTGCGCGTGTGGCGCGCTTTCGTCCGCGCTGCTGCTTCTGCGCTCGGCGAGCGAGCGGCATCCGCATGGACTCGCGAACGGTTCCGGTCAGGTCGGGCGCAACTACATGCGTCACAACCAGTCGATCCTGATGGCGCTGATGCGGGAACCGAACGAGACGATATTCCAGAAAACGCTGGCGGTGAGCGACTTCTACTTCAGCGCTGACGATTGGGCCTACCCGCTTGGCCTGATCCAGATGTGCGCCACTTCACACGCGGACCAGATTCGCGGCGAGGCATTGCCGGAATGGCTGGACTGGCTTCCCGACATGCCGTTCGAAGAGATGGCGCGGCATTCAATGGACTTCTGGCTATCCAGCGAAGACCTGCCCCGCGCGGAAAACCGCGTCATGTACGACGGCGGGCGCGTCGTGCTGGATATCAGGGAAGGCAACATGGAAGCCCACCGCCGCCTGAAAAAGAAACTGGAGCAGCTACTGACGCTGGCCGGTGCTCATTCCATGCTGATGGAGCGCAGCCTGTACCTCGGCAAGAACATCCCGCTCGGCGGCACCGCGCATCAGGCCGGCACGGCGCGCTTCGGAACGGACCCGGCCGATTCGGTACTGGATCTGGATTGCAAGGCGCACCAGCTCGACAATCTCTACGTGACGGACGCGAGCTTCTTCCCGTCGATCGGCGCGGTCAATCCGACCTTGACGATCATTGCCAACGCATTACGTGTCGCGGACCGGATCGCCGAACGCCTCGGCGTGAAAGCCGCGGCAATGTGACCGGGGCCACGCATGCATGCCCTCCATCCCGGCTTCGCTGAACTCATTGCCCGCGTATGCCTCGTGGTGATGTTCCCTTTTAGCGGGTTCGACAAGATCGTGCACTGGAACGACGCGCTCAAGCAGGCAAACACGTCGTTCCTGCCCGGTGGCGCGGCGTTGCTCGTCATCGCGATCGTGGTGGAACTCGCGACGCCCGTGTGCATCGTCACCGGCTGGCATGACCGGCTTGCGGCCTCGGTTCTCACGGCGTTCTGCGTGGTGACCGCGCTGCTCTATCACCCGTTCTGGCATTACCCGCGCTTCTGGTCCGGCACCGGCGAAGGACGCGCTCACTTCTGGGATTTTCTGAAGAACTTCGGCCTGGCGGGTGGTCTGCTGCTGGTCGTGATCGGCGGTCCCGCGCCGGGCGCGCCAGTCTTGCACTCCGCGTCGCACGCGATGACGCCGTATGCGGCGTCCGCTGCGCCCGGCCAGACGGCGCAATGAGGTACGTCAAATCGAATGCGCTTTTGCTAAAGGAGGAACGTGTCATGTCTAACGCTATTCAACCGGAGGGCGACGCCTCCCGCTTGCCCGATACCGGTCAGAGTCCGCGAATCGGCTACTGGCATTTGTGGACCGACGAACACGGCGTGAGCCACCAGACCCGTTGTGAACTCGATCGCTTCGACCTGAAGGGCATCGGCAACGCGGCGCCGCAATGGAACAATTCACAAGCCACCACCGGCGCTACCGTCGTGTTCACCGTGCTGCCGGCGGGGTGGGTCGGCGAGTGGCACGAGAATCCCGCTCCTCAGTGGATTCTGCCGATGTCGGGCCGCTGGTGGGTCCAGTCGATGGACGGCACTCGCGTGGAGATGGGTCCGGGTGAGCTTTCGCTCGGCGAAGATCAGGGCAGCGTGAGCGATAGCGCGCAAAGGAAGGGGCATCGCTCCGGCACGATCGGCAACGAGCCCGCGATTCTGGCGACGATCCAGCTTCACGTCGACGCGATCCATCAGCCCGGGCATTTCCGCTAACCGGGCATGCACACGCGATGACATCGACAACGCTGGCCGGCATCAGCCGCAACGTCTCCGACCTTCGACGCAGCGTCGCGTTTTATCTTGAGCGACTCGGCTTTCGCACGAGCGGTCCGGTGCTCACGATGGACACCGCGCTGGTCGACCTGCTCGGTTATGCCGGACGAACACCGAAGACACAACGCCTGAAGTTCGGCGAGGAGGAGCTGGAACTGGTCGAAGCCGGTGCGAACGCGCGCCCCTATCCCGCCGACAGTACGTCGGCCGATCTGTGGTTTCAGCACTTCGCGATCCGTTGCGTCGATATCGACGTCGCATACCGGCGGCTTTATCGGAAAGACAGCACGTCACCCGCGCCGATTGCGATTTCCCGATGCGCGGGCGGCGCGACAGGACCGGTTTCGTTACCGTCGCGCAGCGGTGGCGCAATCGCGTTCAAGTTCAGGGACCCCGATGGTCACCCGGTCGAGCTGCTTCAACTGCCTCGTCCCACTCGAGATCGACACGTTTTACCGGAAGGTATCGACCACTCCGCCATCAGCGTGGCCGATGCGCAGCGAAGCATTGCGTTCTATACGACGGTCCTCGGAATGACCGTCGTCAACCAGCAGAGAAACGATGGCAGCGAGCAATGCATGCTCGACGACCTGGAAGACGATGAAGTCGACGTCGTCGCATTGCAGCCCTCAGGGAAAGCGGCGCCGCATATCGAACTGCTCGCATACCGGTCACCCGTCGGAAGATCATTGAAAACACCGTCCATGGCGCACGACATCGCGAGCGACAGACTCGTGCTGGAAGTCGCGGATATCGATGCGCTCGTCAACTCGCTCGCCTCTTCGCCCCGTATCGTGTGCAACCGGGCATCGGTGCCTGTCGCGCTGTTGCCCGATCTGGACGGACATCTGCTGTTGCTTGTCGGGCGCGCTGGACATCAGCCCTGCGTAACCATGCCGAAGCAGCACGCGAACGTCCGCCATCGGACAGACGCCGGGCGCAAATGACGGCACAACTGATCCAGTCAATCGAACTCGCGCGCGCGGTGGATGCTTCGCAGGCGATTCGATTCCTGACCGGATTCCCTGGAGATCAGCCATGAAACGCACCACGCTTTTTCAACGACGGGCTTCGCCCGTGTTCGCCACCGCGCTGCTTCTCGGCGTCGCGGTGTTCGCCAGTCCGGCCAGCGCCGCCACGCCCGCGCAGGCGCAATCGGGCGCGCATGTGATGACCGTCGCGGCTCACACCTCCGTCGACACGCGCATCAACAGCCTGCACTCGAGGCTTCAGATCACGGCGGCCCAGGAATCGCTCTGGCAACCGGTCGCGCAGGTCATGCGCGAAAACGCCGGCAAGATGGATTCGCTCAGACAGTCCCGAAGCGCTAAAGCCGACAGCATGAACGCGGTCGACGACCTGCGCTCCTATAGCGAGACGATCGATGCCCACGCGGACGGCGTCAAGAAACTCACGTCGGCCTTCGAGGCGCTTTACAACAGCATGTCGGATACGCAGAAGCACAATGCCGATCTGATTTTCCGCAATGACAACCATCACATGGCAAAGAAGGGTTGACCCGGGGCTTCGCGCCAGGTCGGCAGCGAACCGGCGCCACGCTGTACAGCACATCCGGTCCGCACACAGGAGAACACCATGAAAACCTCAATCACGCGCGCGCCGGGTAGCGCCACGATGCGATCGGGATGCCTGAGGGCAACCGGCCTCGCACTCGCGATCGCCTGCCTCTTCGCCGCGCAGCCGCTACGGGCGGAGCAGGTGCATCGCGGAGGCGGGCAGCATAGTGAGAGACGCGCCCCGCATCAGGCCGTTCGCCATGACGATCATCGCCGTGGCGGGTATGGCTACAGCAACGGCTACGGCAACCAGAGCTATGGGTATGGCTACAACGCACCGCCGGTTGTCTACGCACCGGGAGCGGCGCCTGGCATCAGCCTGTTCCTGCCGCTCTAGTTTCGCTGGAACGGCACCGCGCTCCACGTGATCAGCGGATGAGCGAAGACCTGAGATCAAAGGAATAGTCATGAAAAAACGAATGCTGGTTCGGCTGGTGATCGCGTTGTCCCTGATTGCCAGCCTCGGCTCATGCCTGCTCGTCCCCGTTGGCGGCGACGACCATCACCGCGGCGACGAACACCATGAGGGTTACGATCGCTATTAGGCGCGCCCGGATATGCTGCCGTCGCGTCGGACTCACCCACTCCCCTCACTGGAGATATCCTCCGCGGTAACGAAGACATGATCAGGAAAGCAACGTATCTCGTCGGCATCTTCATCGGCACCCCGACGGAGCAACATGCCAGGATCAAGGACATCGCCGTGCAGGTTTCCGGTGGCGAGTACGAGTTCCTGCATCTTCACCAGATGGGCGCGTTCCTCGTGCTCAACACCAGCCGCGACGCGCGGCAGTTAATGAGCGCGTTTTCGCAGGCAACCGCGACGGACGACCGGGTGTTCGTCTGCGAACTGGGCGAGGACTGCCAGGCGGCCGGCTTGAGCAAGGCGTCGTACTGGCTGCAGAATCATCTGGTGACGAACACGCAAACCATCGCCACCAAAAAGAACAATCCCTTTAACGACGCCTGAGTGCGGTTTCGCTATCCGCGAGCGCCGGTTCGACGTCTGCGTCCACGCCGAGGGTCACGATCACCGTGTGGCGCGCGCCGTCATCCACCAGTCGCACCGCTGTTTGTCCCGGTGCGAGCACGGTGCCGTCCACCACCATGTTGCTCACGCCCCGGCTGACGCCGTGCGGGTTGTTCACCGCGATCTCGTAGCGGGCGCCGCCATGGCGAAACACGGCGGTAAAGCCCGGCCATGCCTTCGGCACGCAGGGGTCGATCGACAGTTCCGCGCCGCGCTTGTGCAGACCGAGCAACCCCTCGATGCCCGCCCGGTACATCCATCCCGCCGAGCCCGTGTACCAGGTCCAGCCGCCGCGTCCCACGTGCGGCGCCACCGAATAGACGTCAGCCGCGACGACATACGGTTCGACCTTGTAGCGGTTCGCGCCACTGCGGGTACGACTGTGATTGACCGGATTGAGCAGCGCGAACAGCTCCGCCGCGCGATCGCCGTCGCCCATCCGCGCGAAAGCCAGCACCGACCAGAGCGCGGCGTGCGTGTACTGGCCGCCGTTCTCCCGGATGCCTGGCGGATAGCCCTTGATGTACCCCGGATCGAGCGCCGTGTGATCGAACGGCGGCGTGAACAGCAACGCCAGTTTGTCCTCGCGGCGAATCAGCCGGGCGTCCAGCGCGGCCATCGCGCGTTCGGCCCGCGTCGCATCCGCCGCGCCCGACAGCACGCTCCACGACTGTGCAATCGCATCGATCGAGCATTCGTCGCTGCTCGCGGACCCGAGCGGCGTGCCGTCGTCGAAATAGCCGCGCCGGTACCATTCGCCATCCCACGCGGTGCTTTCGAGCGCTTCGCGCAGCGCTTCGGCACGCCGCAGCCAGCGCTCTGCCCGCTCTGCGTCCCCCCGCGCGCGCGCGAGCGGCGCAAAAGCCTGCAATGTCGCGTAGAGAAACCAGCCAAGCCAGACGCTTTCGCCGCGTCCGCCCTCGCCGACCCGGTTCATGCCGTCGTTCCAGTCGCCCGTGCCCATCAGCGGCAAGCCATGCGCGCCGAACAGATCGAGGCTTTGTTCCAGCGCGCGCACGCAATGCTCGAAGAGCGGCGCGCTGGTTTCCGACACGCCCGGCACGAAGTAAGCGTCATATTCGCCGGCCGCGAGCGAGCGGCCTTCGAGGAACGGTATCGCCACGTCGAGCACCGCGTGGTCGCCCGTCACCTCGACGTATTGCGCCGCCGTCCAGGCAAGCCACGCGCGGTCGTCTGAAATATGCGTGCGCACGCCGTCGCCGCCTTGAGGCAGCCACCAGTGCTGCACGTCGCCTTCCGGAAACTGCCGCGCCGCCGCCCGCAGCAGATGCTCGCGGGTCAGCTCGGGACGCGCGACGGCGAGCGCCATGCCGTCCTGCAACTGGTCGCGAAAGCCATACGCGCCGCTCGCCTGATAAAAGCCCGCGCGCGCCCAGATGCGGCAGACGAGTGTCTGGTACAGCAGCCACCGGTTGAGCATCAGATCCATCGCGCGGTCGGGCGTCGCGACCTGAACCGTGCCGAGCGTGTCGTCCCAGAAGCCGGTCACGGTGGCGAGCACCGCGTCGAGATCGGCTTCACGATAGCGCGCGATCAATTGCCGGGCGGCTTCCGGCGCGGCGGCCTCGCCCAGCAGGAACACCACCTCGGTGACGCCGCCAGGCGCGAGTTCGATCAACGCCTGCAGCGCCGCGCACGGATCGAGGCCCGCGCCGACCTTGCCGGACAGCGGCGAGACATCGGCTGGCGCGGCAAGCCCGGCCGGATCGCTCAACGTGCCGTTGCGGCCGATGAATTCGCACCGGTCGGCGCTCCATGCGCTCTGCCGGCCGCCCAGATCGGCGAAGGCCACGCGGCCACGATACGCACCGGCCCAGCCATTGCGAACGAACATCGCCCCCGTGGCGGCGTCGATCTCGCTGATGGTATGCGGCGCCGCGACGCTGCGCGAGGCCCCCAACGCCCATTCGACGTAAGCCGTCACCGAAAGACGGCGGCTGCGGGCGGACAGGTTGCGCAGCGTCAGGCGGGAGATCTTGATCGGATCGTCGAGCGGCACGAATTGCAGCAGCTCCAGCGCGACCTCTTCGGCCACGTGCGTGAAGCGGCTGTAGCCCTGACCGTGATGCGCGATGCAGGGCGCGGCACCCGGCGCATTGTCGCGCACGGGATGCGCCTGCGGCCCCCACAGCGCGCCTGTCTCTTCGTCGCGCACGTAAAACGCTTCGGCGGGCGGGTCGCTCACCGGATCGTTCGACCACGGCGTCAACTGGTGCTCGCGGCTGTTCGACGCCCACGTGTAGCCGCTGCCTTCGGCCGAAACCAGAAAGCCGCATGACGGATTGGCGATCACGTTGACCCATGGCATCGGCGTGCATTGGCCGGGCGCGAGGATCGTCACGTATTCCCGGCCGTCGTTCGCGAACCCGCCGAGGCCGTTGAAAAACTCGAGCCCTGCACCGGGCTGCGCGTGCTTTACCGGCACGGGCACAGGCGGCGGCGACGGCAAGCGTCTCACGCGCGGCGCGACGGGCGGCGGCGCGCTGGCGAGCCGCCGCAACTGATCCAGCAGGCGGCCATTGCGCGCGGCCAGCACCGCGCGCGCGGCAACCGGAAAGAGCGCACGCGCGTCGCCCGACATCAGGTCCGCGCGCAGCACGCCGATATTGCCGCGCGCCGCGCCGCCTGGCGGCGGCCGCGCCTGCCCGGCGCGCACCAGCGTTTCGAGCGCGATCTGCAAGTCCTGCACATACGACGCCGCGCGTTCGTTGATGATGACGAGATCGACCGCGAGCCGCTTCATGCACCAGTACTCGTGGGCATGCACCAGTTGCCGCACGAGCGCCATGTGTTCGATGTCGTCGATACGCACCAGCAGGATCGGCAGATCGCCCGATACGCCATGCGCCCAGAGCGGCGCGGCGCCCACGCCGCCCGCGCTGGCAACCGCCGCCGCGCCGCGTAAAAGCGCGGCGGAACCCGGCCGCAGCGACGCGTCGTTGTACAGCATGTAGCCGGCCATCCGCTGGAACAGGCTGGCCTCGTCGGGGCTCACGCCGTTGTGGCGCAGCTGCACCTGGGCCTGGGTCCAGGCGAGCATCGCCGCGCGCGCGTACGATGCGCCCTCGCGATGCTTGTCCACGAGATCCAGCAGCTGCGCGCGCGAGTCGGCGACGATGGTCCAGAACGCGACGCTTGCGGTCGCGCCCGGCGCGATACGCAGACGGCGGCGCAACGCAAACACCGCGTCGAGCACGACGCCCGCGGAGTTGCCGAGCGTGCGCCCGTCCGCGAGACCGAGCGGCGTGCGCACGTTGCGCCCGCGTCCGAGAAAACGGGCGCGGTCTGTTTCGATTTCGACCGGCCCTGCCGCATCGCCTTCGATCACGGCGAGATGCGCGGCCCAGACCTCCGGTTCGTTCGTCTCGCGGCGGCGCCGCGTCGCCAGGATCGCGCCGGGCCCGGGCAGATATTCGGTCTCGACGAAGAGCCGGGAAAACGCCGGATGCGCCTGATCGGCGGCTTGCGGAGCGAGCACGATCTCCGCGTAGGACGTGAACTCGATCACGCGCTCGCGCGAGCCCGCATTGGCCACCGACACGCGCCGCACTTCCGCATCGTCCTCGGCGGACACCACCACGTCGAGCGAGGTGGTCAGCGTGCCGTCGCGGCGCACGAACTCCGCGCGGTCCTCGGTGAACGTCACTTCGTAGCTGTCGGGCACGACGCCGGTGGGCTGCCACGCGGCCGACCAGAATTCGCCGCTCTCGACGTCGCGCAGATACAGGTAGCTGCCCCAGTCGTCGCGCGTCGCATCCTCGCGCCAGCGGGTGACGGCCAGATCGTCGCGGCGGCTGTATCCGGAGCCCGCCGCCGTGAGCATCACCGCATAGCGGCCATTGCACAGCAGATGGGTCGCGGGCGACGGATCGTTCGCCGACAGCAGGCGCCGCGCGACGGCCGGCTCGACGCCGCGCATCGGACCCGTGCTGTGGTCCTCGTCGACGCGCAGATGGGCGACGGCCACCCGTCCCGGCATGCGCTCCTGCAACAGGAGTTCGGTTGCCTGAATAGCCGGCTCCGCGTGAAAGAAGGCGCGGATGCGTCCGCCCAGCAGCGCATTGGCGATCGAGACGATCGACATGCCCTGATGATGTGCCATGAAAGCGCGCACCACCGCCACCTGCTGGCCTTCCGGCACGCGCGCGGGCGTGTAGTCGAGCGCCTCGTAGAAGCCGAAGCGTCCGTTCGCGCCCGCCGCGGCGAGCCGTTCGAAATTGCGCGCGGCGGCCGCCGGCGCGACCATCGCCGCGAGCGCCGTCGCATAAGGGGCGATCACGGCGTTGTGACCGAGGCCCCGCTTGAGCCCGATATCCGGAATGCCGAAGCTCGAATATTGATAGGTCAGCTCTACATCGCGTGCGTTGTAGGCGGATTCGGAGATGCCCCACGGCAGGCCCAGCGTCGCGCCATAGCTGATCTGCCGGCGCACGACGAGGCCGCTGGTTCGCGCGATCAGGCTGCTGGCCGGCGCGCACATCACCAGCGACGGCATCAGGTATTCGAACATCGAACCCGACCACGAGACGAGCGCGGCGCCGCCCGCCACCGGCGTCGCGAGACGGCCCAGCCGGAACCAGTGGCGCGCGGGAATATCGCCCTTGGCAATCGCGACGAAGCTCGCGAGCCGCGCTTCCGAGGCGAGCAGATCGTAGCTGCTGGGGTCGAGCCCGCCCTCGGCGACCGCATAGCCGATCGACAGCAGGCCGCGCACGGGGTCGAGCAGAAAACCGAACTCCATCTCATTGGCCATCTTCAGCGCGGTATCGGCGAGCGCGAGCAGGCGCTTGCCCCGCACCGACGATTCATCCGCCGTGGACGCGCTATCGCGGCAATGACTGTGAATCGCGTGTTCGAGCGCGTCGATCCAGAAGAGCGCGTTCTCGTCGGAGCCGTCCTGCTCGCCCGGGGTTTCGTCGACGAGCGCGCGCGCAATGTCGGCCACCGTGGCGGCGAAGAGCGTGATCGTCTGCCATCCCGGCACGGACGCGGCGGGCGGCGGCTCATCGGCGAGCGCGGCCTGCAGTGCGCTCACGGCCTGATCGAACTCGCCATGGAGCGCCACATCGGTACGCTCGCTCTCGCGCTCGCGCACGGCTTCGCAGAGCAACGCGAGGCTGTCGCGCAGGCCCGCGAACGCCACCGGCCGGCCCGCGCCGGCGGGCTGGCCGGCCCATGCGCGGCACGCATTGCCGAGCGCGATCAGATGACCGGCCAGATTGCCGCTATCGACGGAGGACACATATTTCGGTTCCAGCGGCCGCAGATCCTGGGTGTCGTACCAGTTGTAGAAGTGACCGCGATAGCGCGCGAGGCGCTGCATCGTGGCAAGCGTGGCCTCCAGTCGCGCGACGGTGTCGAGCGTGCCGAGCCAGCCGAACTCGCGCGCACTGACGCTCGCAAGCAGATAGAGCCCGAGGTTGGTCGGCGACGTTCGATGCGCGATGACGGGCCGCGGGTCTTCCTGGAAGTTATCCGGCGGCAGCATCTGGTCTTCGTCCGTGACGAAGGTTTCGAAATAGCGCCATGTCCGGCGCGCATGAAGGCGCAGTTGCCGCGCGTCGCTCGCCGTGACGGCCAGGTCGCCCGCCGCGCGCGGCGCGACGCTCGACCAGTACGCAAGCGCGGGCGCAGCGAGCCAGCCCAACATGAACGGCACGCCCGCCCACGCGCCGTGGTTGCCGGTGCGCCACGCGGCCCACGCGCTCGCCGCCGTGCCGGCGAGCGCGAGCGCGAGGCCGGCGCGCATGCGCAGGAAGGTCCCGGCGAGCGTGAGCCGCCCACGCGCGCCGGCCTCGGCCGCTGTCGTCCATTCGAGCAGGTGCCGGTGACTGAACAGCACGCGAAACAGCGTGCGCGCGATCGCGTCGGTCATCGACCACGCCTGCTGCGCCAGAAAAGCGATCGACATGCCGATGCGCGCGAGCGCGAGCCGCAGGTCGGCGAGCCAGACGTAGAGCAGGCTGCGCGCGGTCATCTTCACGTGCGCGCGTTTCCAGCGCGGCATCAGCGCGCTCAGCGTCGGCAGCAGCACCGGCAATGCAATCGTCAGCACCACGAAGGCCGTCCAGACGAGCGCCGCCGGCAACGGCTGCGCCCAGCCGATCAGCAGCGCGACGAACGCCGCGGGCGCCGTGAGCGTGCGGCGCAGGTTGTCCACCATCTTCCAGCGGCCGGTGGCGCGCAGCGTCAGATCGGCGCGGCGACGCAGCGCCATCAACCAGGGCAGCAGTTGCCAGTCGCCGCGCGCCCAGCGATGCTGGCGCGCCTCGGCGACGTCGAAGCGCGCCGGAAAGGCTTCGACCACCTCGATATCGGAGGCGAGGCCCGCGCGCGCGAAAATGCCCTCGAACAGATCGTGACTGAGCATCGTGTTGTCCGGCACGCGGCCGGCCAGCGCGAACTCGAACGCATCCACGTCGTAGATGCCCTTGCCCGCGTACGAGCCTTCGTCGAAGAGATCCTGATAGACGTCCGATACCGCGGCGACGTACGGATCGATCCCGCTCGGACTCGACGACACGCGCTGGAACAGCGAGCCCTCGGCGCCGACCGGCAGCGAAGGCGTCACGCGCGGCTGCAACACGCCGTAGCCGTCGACGATACGCTGGCTCAACTGGTCGAAAACCGGCCGGTTGAGCGGATGCGCCATCTTGCCGATCAGACGGCGCACCGTGTCGCGCGGCAAGCGGGTATCGGCATCGAGCGTAATCACATAGCGGACCTGCGGCGGCACGGCGGGCGCCTCGCCGTCGATGGCGACAAACGACGTGTCGGGCGCGCCGCGCAGCAACCGGTTCATCTCATGCAGTTTGCCGCGCTTGCGCTCCCAGCCCATCCATTGCCCTTCCTCGGCGTTCCAGCTGCGCCGCCGATGCAGCAGCAGGAAGCGCGCGCTCTCCGGCGTGCCGGGATAGCGGCGGTTCAACCCCGCGATGCCCGCTGCGGCGGCCGCCAGCAATCCGGCGTCGCCGTCGGCCTCGGCGGTGGGCGCATCGGTCCAGTCGGACAGCAGCACGTAGTAAAGCTCGCCGCCTGGGCTTGCGAGATGATGAACTTCGAGCCGCTCGATCTGCGCGGCCAGCGCATCGGTGGTCGTCAGCAGCGTGGGAACGGCCACCACGGTGCGCAGACTCGCCGGAACGCCGCTGCGTAGCGCGAGACCCGGCAGCACGATCGCGCCGACGTCGCGCATCACGCCACGATTGACGAGCGCCACGGCCACGTCGACCGCCGGCAGCAGGCCGGCGACGCCGAGCCAGATCAACCAGCTGGCGTGAGACGCAAGACCTGCCAGCAGCCACAGCACGCCCGCCAGCATCAGCGCGGCCAGCAACAGGATGCGGCCGACATAGCCGCTCAGGCCGGCGCGGCGCGTGAAGCGGTGCACCCACACCGCGACCGGCGCGCGGTAGCCGATCGCCGCCTCGAACGCGCGGCGGCCGGCCGCCAGCAGGTGATAGCCGGGATCGGCCGCGCGACGCGGCGCGGCGTCGGGAGCAGGCGTGGCGGCCTGCGCGTCCGGCTCGGTCCGCGCGTGCTGCGCCGCCGCGGCAGCCACGGCAACGGCCCGCTGGGCGATATCGGTCTCGCTCAGCGACGACCCGCGCGCCAGCGCTTCGATCGCGCCGCGATACAGGTTGCGCGTCGAAAAATCCATTTCGACGAAACCGGGATGGGTGCGCAAAATCTCGTCGACCGGACTAATGCGCTCGAAGAGTTCGGTCCAGTCCACGTCGGAAATCAGACGCATGCTGGTGATGATGTTGCGCACCGTCAGGCTGGCCGCGCCCTGCTGCTGATGCACGGCGGCGACGATCCGCTCCGCCGTGGTGTTCTGCGCGGCAAGGCGCGCGTGCAGCCACGTGACGGCCGGTGTCGCTTCGGGATCCTGATCGTGCAGCCGCTGGATCAGCTGCACCGCGAACGTGTCGCGTAGCGCCGGGCGTCCGTAGCGCGACACGAGCGCGGCGAAGGCTTCGGGCGCATGCCCTCCCACGCCGAGCAGGCGGTCGGCCATCGCGTCGGCGTCCAGCCGCGCGGTGCGTCCTTCGGTAATCTGGTCGGCGAGGCGCCGCAGGTTCTCGATCAGCACGATACGCAGCGTGATCGCGACGGCCCACAATTCGCCGATCGTCAGCGGCTGCACGCTCTGGTAGGCCTGCACGAAGCGGCACAGCAGATCGGGATCGAAGCGGCTATCGGTATGGGCGACGAATGCCCATGCGAGACCGAACACGCGCGGATAGCCCGCGAACGGACCTTCGCTCAGCTTGGGCAACTGCCGGTAGTAACTGGGCGGCAGGTCGTCGCGGATCTGCCTGACCTGCTCCTCGACCAGATGGTAGTTGTCGAGCAGCCACTCCGCGGCCGGCGTGATCGCTTCGTCATGCCCGGCCGCCACGACCGTCGCTTCGTAAGCCTGCAACAGATGACCCGCGTTGTCCCTGAGCCGGGTGGCAAGCGACGGCCGCGCGGACGATTTCCCCGAGACAGGCTGTGCGCCCGCCAGGCTGCGCGCATGCTGGGCCAGCCGCTCTTCGCCGAAGAGTTCCTCGCGGACCGGTTCGGTACTGTTCCATGGCGAGCGCGACGGGCCGCCCCGCAAAACGCGCGAAAGTTGCATCAACAAAATATCTTCTTCCTGAGGAGGCATTGAATGCGAGCCGATCCCGCCAGGAAACAGAACTGGCGGCATCCTCGCCGTGATCCGGCCAGATTGCCGGATCACGGATACTGAATCGAGGCATGCGCTCCTGCCTCGCGCGCCTACCTGCCGCGTTTCTTGCCCGCCTGCACGAGACTGTGTCCGTAGCGGTTCAGCGAGAAGCCGAACATCAGCACCATCCCGAGCACGATGCCCCACATTGCGTGTGTCATATCCTGTCCTTTGGTCGAATGCCGGTTCCGGTTCGCGCGGCAGCGAAGCAAAGCGCGCGTGCAAACGAAAGGCCGCTATCACGGCTCAGCAAGATCTGTTCCGCGCGCCTCGGGCGGGTTGCGGACCTCCGCATGGCCGGGTTCGCGCACGCACGCCCAACGCGATGAATGCCGAACCCATGACTCGTGATGTGACGCTGTTGCGCCTCCGCGTCGATCTCCGCGATAACGCGGTTCGCCATTTCGATGAACACACAAGCGGGTATCGCATGAACGACTCCACGCTCGTGCCCGGCAAATCTGCGCCAGGCACAGATCATGCGTCTCCACGCATGGCGTGTCTGTACGCTGAAGGACTTTCATCGCGGCCAGATCGCAAGGTCAGTGTGGAAACCAGCAATTTGTACGCTGTCGTACCGCATCCGCATGCGCGCTGGCGTAGCGTCAGCGGCATCACAGGATCACCAGGAGAGAATCATGCTAAGACGAACTTTCATATGGAGCACACCAGGGTCGATTCTCGCGCTCGGCCTGGCGGTCTCGGGATGCACCACCACCAGCCTGTCCGACTCCAAAGGCGAGCAGGGAGACAAGCGCCATACGATCGACACAGGTGTCGACTCGACGCTGACACGCCTTTACAGCGCGGCGCACGGTTCGCGAGAACTCGTCAGCAAGGCGCACGGCGTGCTGGTCTTCCCGTCGGTCATCGACGCCGGCTTCTTTGTCGGCGGCCAGTACGGCGAAGGTTCGCTGCGCGTCGCCGGACGCACGGTCGGGTACTACAGCACGGCGACCGGCTCGCTTGGATGGCAGATCGGCGCCCAGTCGCGCGCGATCATTTTCCTGTTCATGACCGACGATGCGCTCAACCGGTTCCGCAGCGCCGACGGCTGGTCGGCAGGCGGCGACGCGTCCGTCGCGGTATTGAAGGTCGGCGCGAACGGCGATCTGGATACGAGCACCGCCACCGGCCAGGTGGATGCGTTCGTGCTGACCAACAGCGGCTTGATGGCAGGCGTCTCGCTCGAAGGCACCAAGGTGACGCGGCTCAAAACGCTGTGACCGCTGCGACGGGCCGATGGACGGCGCGGATGGACGGGGCATGGCATGTGACCATGCCCCGGTTCGATGCGGGGAGAAATCATGTTACGGAGCATCAAGGATCTACACGGCTGCACGGTCAGCGCATTCGATGGCGACATCGGCACGGTCGATCAGGTCTATTTCGATGACGAAGCGTGGGGCGTGCGTTATCTGGTAGTCGAAACGGGAAACTGGCTCAACGACCGCCGGGTCCTGATTTCACCCTATTCGGTCAGGCACGCGAAGCCGTCGTCGAATGTCGTCCAGGTGAATCTCACGCAGCAACAAGTGAGAGACAGCCCGGGTGTCGACACGCACAAGCCGGTGTCGCGCCAGCATGAAGTCGAATACCTGCGCCACTACAACTATCCGACCTACTGGGGCGGCCCGAACCTGTGGGGAATGGGCGCCTGTCCGGCGTTCGATCCGCCGGATACCGCAACGGGTCTCGCGCCGGAGCCCCCGCTCTGGGCCGGGCAGCCGGCCGCGCAGCCGCCCGCCGATGTTCATCTGCACAGCACGGATGAGGTCCATGGCGATCACATCGAAGCCGCCGACGGCAGCATCGGCCATGTCTCGGGTTTCATCTATGACGACACCGCGTGGGCCATTCGCTACCTGTGCGTCGATACGCGCAACTGGTGGCCCGGCGGCAAGGAAGTGCTGATCGCAACGCGCTGGATCGGGCTCGTCGACTGGCTTGCGTCGACCGTCTCCACCACGCTGACCCGCGAAGCCATCATGAATAGCCCCGCCTACGATGACTCGATACCCATTCATCGCAGCTATGAAGCAGCACTCCACGCGTATTATGGCAAGGACGGATACTGGTCAGATGCAGGACCAGCCTCACTGGATACACACACACGGACTGATGCGCCGTAAGACAACCGGGGGCGATACGATACGGCCCCCGTCCGTTTAAGCCCACGCGCCTGGTCGTTGCACCGGTTGAGCGCATGACGGCACTCCGGTCCATTCGCTCATGGCGGCACCGCGCCGCCCATCTGTAGCAATCAAGGAGAGTACGCATGAGCTCAGCGGCTTCCCCCTCGCCCAGCGCCGCGACGCTGGACGATCTGTGCGTCAACACGTTGCGTTTCCTGTCGGTCGATGCGGTGCAGAAAGCCGACAGCGGCCATCCCGGTCTGCCGCTCGGTGCGGCATCGATGGCTTACGTGCTGTGGACCCGCTTTCTCAAACACAACCCGGCGAATCCGGGATGGCTCGATCGCGATCGCTTCGTGCTGTCGGCCGGACACGGCTCGATGCTGCTGTACAGCCTGCTTCACATGACGGGCTACGATCTGCCGCTCGAACAGATCAAGCAGTTTCGTCAATGGGGCAGCCTCACGCCGGGCCATCCGGAACGCGGTTTGACGCCGGGCGTCGAGACGACGACCGGTCCGCTCGGCCAGGGCCTCGCGAACGCCGTCGGCATGGCGATGGCCGAAGCGCACCTTGCCGCGCGCTACAACCGGCCGGGCTTCGACATCGTCGATCACTTCACCTACGGCATCGTCAGCGACGGCGATCTGATGGAAGGCGTCGCATCGGAGGCCGCGTCGCTCGCCGGTCATTTGCAGCTCGGCAAGCTGATCTATCTCTATGACGACAACGAGGTCACGCTTTCCGCGGGCACCGACATCACGTTCAGCGAAGACCGCGCGCGGCGTTTCGAAGCGTATGGCTGGCATGTCCAGTCGATCGGCGACGGCAACGATCGGGCCGCGATCGAACAGGCGCTCGCCAACGCGCGCGCCGAAACCCGGCGCCCGTCGCTGATTCTGGTGCGCACGCATCTCGGTTACGGCTCGCCGAACAGGCAGGATACCTACAAGGCGCACGGCTCGCCGCTCGGCGAGGAAGAAGTGCGTCTGACCAAACAGAATCTCGGCTGGCCGACCGAGCCGGCGTTTTATATCCCCGAGCCGGCAAGCGCGCATTTTCGTCGCGCGCTCGATGAGGGTCGGCAAAGAGAAACCGAATGGGACACGCGTTTCTCCGCTTACCAGCAGGCGTTTCCGGAGCTTGCCGGGGAACTGCTGAACGCGACGCGCGGTGAATTGCCGGCCGGCTGGGATCAGGACATCCCGCTCTTTCCCGCCGATGCCAAAGGTATCGCCACGCGGGTCGCATCGGGCAAGGTGATGAACGCGATCGCGCCGCGCCTGCCGGCGCTGACCGGCGGCTCCGCGGATCTCGATCCGTCCACGTTTACCGCGCTGTCGGGGCTCGGCGACTTCGAAGCGCCCGGCGCCAGCGCCCGCGACCGGCAAGGCTCCGAAGAAGGCGGCTGGAGCCGCGCCGGCCGCAATCTGCACTTCGGCGTGCGCGAGCATGGCATGGGCGCGATCCTGAACGGCCTCGCCGCCCACGGCGGAACCATCCCGTTCGGCGCGACGTTCCTGATTTTTTCGGACTACATGCGTCCGCCGATCCGGCTTGCGGCGCTCATGCATCTGCGTGTGATCTATGTGTTCACGCACGACAGTCTCGCGCTCGGCGAAGACGGCTCGACGCATCAGCCCGTCGAACAGCTCGCCAGCCTGCGGGCCGTGCCGAACCTCAATGTGATTCGCCCCGCCGACGCCAACGAAACCGCCGTCGCCTGGCGCGTGGCGCTGGAAACGCGCGACCGGCCCACCGCGCTCATCCTGACGCGCCAGAACGTGCCGACCATCGACCGTGCGCAGTTCAGTGCCGCCGACGGTCTGCGGCGCGGCGGCTACATCCTCGCGGACGCGCCCGGCGGCAAGCCGGCCTTGATCCTGATCGCGACCGGCTCGGAAGTCGGGCTCGCGATGGCCGCGCGCGAGCGTTTGCTGGCGCAGAACGTCGCGGTGCGCGTGGTCTCGCTGCCGTGCTGGTCGCTGTTCGACGCGCAGCCGCAAGCGTATCGGGACACGGTGCTGCCGCCTTCGGTCGGCGCGCGGCTGGCGATCGAGGCCGGCGTGCCGCAAGGCTGGCATCGCTATGTCGGCGAGCGCGGCGAGGTGCTCGGCGTCGAGCGCTTCGGTGCGTCGGCACCCGCCGATGTCCTGATGCGCGAATATGGTTTCACCGTCGATAACGTCTGCGCACGCGCGATGGCGTTGTCAATCTAGCGCCTGAAAAGCGGAAGCCGTTGCCGTTGTGCCCGGCCAGTGTGCCGGGCCGGCCATGCTCCACATCACACACTTATACGGCTTTCCGCGTTTATCACGGCAGCGAGTCATCGTGGGCGACCGTCTGCGCAGCAAGCGTGCTGTCGACCATCGCTTGAGCCTCGTCGACGATACGCGTGAGATGATCCTCGCCACGAAAGCTTTCCGCGTAAATCTTGTAGATATCCTCAGTGCCTGACGGGCGCGCGGCAAACCAGCCGCTCTTCGTGACCACCTTGATGCCGCCAATGGCCGCGCCGTTGCCCGGCGCCCGGTCGAGCACGCGTTCGATTTTTTCGCCGGCCAGTTCGGTGTGAGGAAACTGCGCGGGCGAGAGCCGCGCGAGCGCCGCGCGCTGCGGCGCGGTCGCCGCCGCCTGAACTCGCCGTTCGGCCGGCTCGCCCAGCCGCCGGGTCAGGTCGCGATAAATTTCGGCGGGGTCGCGCCCCGTGCGGGTGGTGATTTCGGCCGAAAGCAATGCGGGTACGATGCCATCCTTGTCGGTGCTCCACGCCGTGCCGTCGAGCCGCAGACAACTCGCACCCGCGCTCTCCTCGCCCGCGAAACCGAGTGAACCGTCAAGCAGGCCATCGACAAACCATTTGAAGCCAACCGGCACTTCGTAAAGCGGGCGGCCGAGTTTCTCCGTGACGCGATCGATCATCTGGCTGCTGACGATGGTCTTGCCCACTGCCGCCTGCGCGCGCCACCGCGGACGATGCGCATACAGATAGTCGATGAGAACCGCGAGATAGTGGTTCGGCGGCAGGAGCCCGGCGTGCCGGGTGACGATGCCGTGACGGTCGTGATCGGTGTCGCACGCAAACGCCACGTCGAAGTGATCCTTCTGGTGGATCAGCGTTTGCATCGCATACGGCGAGGACGGATCCATGCGAATCTGCCCATCCCAATCGACGCTCATGAAACGGAACGTGGGATCGACCGCGTCGTTGATCACGCTGAGATTCAAACCGTAGCGCTCGGCAATCGGCCCCCAGTAGTGCACGCCCGCGCCGCCCAGCGGATCGACGCCAAGACGGATCGGTGCACCGCGCACCACATCCATGTCGATCACGTTGACCAGATCGCCGATATACGCGTTCAGGAAATCGTGACGGTGCGTCGTCGTGGCGCGCAGCGCCTTCGAGAGACATACGCGCAGCACGCCGTCCAGCCTGCTTTCGAGCAAGCCGTTCGCGGCCGCCTCGATCCAGCGGGTCACGGTCTCGTCGGCTGGGCCGCCGTTCGGCGGGTTGTATTTGAAGCCGCCGCTTTCGGGCGGATTGTGCGACGGCGTCACGACGATGCCGTCCGCGCGTCCCGCGCCGCGGCCGCGGTTGTACGCAAGGATTGCATGCGAGACCGCCGGCGTGGGCGTGTACTCGCCGTTTTGCGCAATCATGACCTCGACGCCGTTGGCGGCCAGCACCTCGAGCGCACTCGCGTAAGCGGGTTCGGACAATGCGTGCGTATCGATGCCGATAAAGAGCGGCCCGTCGATACCCTGCTGCTTCCGGTAATGGCAAATGGCCTGCGTGATGGCAAGCACATGCCACTCGTTGAAGCTGCGCGCGAACGCCGAGCCGCGATGCCCGGAGGTGCCGAACGCGACCCGCTGCGCCGGGACCGCGGGGTCCGGCCTGTCGCTGTAGTACGCCGTGACAAGCCGCGGGACATTGACCAGCATGGAAGGGGGAGCCGGTTTGCCGGCGAGCGGACTGATATTCATCGCGATCTCCATGAGTACATGGGTACGTTGGTAGTCGAGACTCGTGATGGCGATGGCCGGGGACCGCGATGATGCCGGATCGACACATGTTTTCAACGCCAGACACCACTGTCTCATTCGCGACGCGGACAAGTCTGTACGGTATCGACCCTCGACCCTTAGTTCAGCAGAAGACTGAAAATGAATTTCATCCGGGATCCGCCTTGCCCGATCCCGCGCCCATTGCGATTCCGAAATCGCCGTGCTCCCGCACCCATATCGCGTTGTCTATAACGCTCGCAAATCCGGCAGCAGGCGGTCGAATTCGCGCTTCACCACGCCGTAGCATTCGCATACGCGTTTTTCGAGGCCGGGCCGGTCCAGCACATCGA
>CALFSF010000037.1 GCA_937917025.1 uncultured Paraburkholderia sp. | reverse complement strand
CGACGATTTCGTCGAAACGCCGCCGAAGGGCTACTTCCGGCTGTTCCCGGGCAACAAGGTGCGGCTGCGCTACGGCTACGTCGTCGAATGCACGGGCGCCGAAAAAGACGCCGACGGCAACGTAATCGCCGTGCACTGCAATTATTTCCCGGACAGCAAGTCGGGCACGGAAGGTGCGAATACGTACAAGGTAAAGGGCAACATCCACTGGGTCAGCGCCGCGCACGCGCTGCCGGCTGAAGTCCGCATTTACGACCGGCTGTTCCGTGAACCGCAGCCCGACGCCGGCGGCCGCGATTTCCTCGAGGCGCTGAATCCGGATTCGAAGCGTGTCGTCAACGCATACCTCGAACCGGGTCTGACGGACGTACAGCCGGAACAGCGTTTCCAGTTCGAACGACACGGCTATTTTGTTGCCGATCGCTACGATTCGAAAGCCGAAAAGCCGGTTTTCAACCGTATCGTGACTTTGCGGGACAGCTGGGGCAAGCCGGCGTAAGCTGGACGACTGCACTGATCGCCGGGCGTGTGAACCCGGGACCTGCCTGTGCACGGGGATTCACCGCAAACATGCCCCGGCGCGCCCCATGACATCGACAGGACGTTGCGGCACGGCGCGGGTCTCGAAGGCCCGCGCCTTCCCGGAGGAGCAATGAAGTTCGCAGCCCGTTTCCGGCTGATCGCATGCATCGCGGCGGCGACGTTCGCCTGCGGCGCCCATGCCGATGAACTGACCGGTACGCTGAAAAAGATTCACGACGACGGCATCATTACGCTCGGCGTACGCGAGGCGTCGATTCCGTTCGCCTATTCCGATGGCGACCACACGGTCGGCTATTCGTACACGATCGCGCTGCGCATCGTCGATGAAATCAAAAAGGCGCTGGGCATCAGCGATCTGAAAGTGCGCGAGATCGTCGTTACCTCGGCCAACCGCGTTCCGATGCTGCTCAACAACCAGATCGACCTCGAATGCGGCTCGACGACGCATACCGTGGAGCGCGAATCGCAGGTGGCGTTTTCGGACAGCTTCTTCCAGTACGCCGTGCGCATGATCACGCGCAAAAAGTCGGGCATTTCCGACTTCGCGGATCTCGCGGGCAAACCCGTGGTGACGACGGCCGGCACGTCGGACGAGCGGCTCTTGCGCCAGTTGAACAGCGAGAAGCAACTCAACATGCGCATCACGGCGACGCGGGATCATCCCGAGGCGTTCGCCGCCGTGCGCTCGGACCGCGCGGTCGCGTTCGTGATGGACGAGCCGCTGCTGCACGGCCTGAAGGCCGCGGAAGCGCATCCGGAAGACTATGTGATTACCGGTACGCCGATCGGCTACGAGGCATACGCGTGCATGTTCCGCAAGGGCGACGCGCCAATGCGCGATATCGTCAATGGAGTGATTTCGCGGATGCAGACTTCGGGCGAAGCTGAACGCCTCTACAACGTCTGGTTCACGCAGCCCATCCCTCCGCATGGGACGAACCTGAACTTCCCGCTCTCGGCGGAAATGCGCGAACTCTTCGCCCATCCGAACGACAAGGCGCTCGACTAGGCTGTCGCCATCCGGGCTCGCGCGTTTTCAGAGCGTGCGGTGCAATTCGGCGAGCGAGAGCGTGGTCTGGAAAAGCCGCGTGAGACTGCGGCTCGCATAGCGGTCCACTTCACCGGCTTCGGTCCATCGATACGCGTCCATTTCGGGAATCATCGTCCCGTCGGAGCGGCGCGGAAACATCGACGTACACGTACATTGTTCGATGTCGACTTCGCCGTCGCCAACGCGTGCGGCAAACAGATGCAGATCCTTGTCGCGACGGTACACGAAGAGCCCAAGGTCTTTCAGCCGCTCAGGCGCGAGCACGATGCCCGTCTCCTCGACCATTTCCCGCAACGCGGTGACATACGGCGCTTCGCCCGCTTCGCCGTGTCCTTTCGGGATGTCCCAGTGCGAGGTTTCCGTGGCGTGCGCGAGCAGCACGCGCCCCGCGGTGTCGAGCAGCACGACGCCGCATGAAACGACGCGCGCGGTCATTGCAACAACACGCGATGCATGGGCAAGGTCACTTCCGAAGCGGGAGTGACCGGGCCCGTGGCAGTGCCAGCCGCGGCACCGCCTGTCACGGCGCCGCGTTCGATCGGCGTACTCAACGCTTCTGCAGTTGCCACGCACCGCTGCCCTGCCGGCAAAAGAGCGGATGCAGATTCATCGATTGCCCTTTGGCCGACAGCACGACCGTCGTCGCGCGACACGTGCGATCGCCTTCCTTCGTGGTCCGATCCGGTGTCAGCGTGGCGTCGATCTTGACGCTGTTGCCGGTGCCCTCGTTGACCCAGTTCACGGTCTGGCCGTCCTGCGTGTCGTTGAGCACCCCGGTGATGGCCTTCTTGATCGAAGCGTTATCGCGCGGCTTCATGTAGCTGATCGGCGTGTCGTTCAGGAAGCCGAGATTGGCCGCCTGTGCGCCGCCTGCACCCGCGAGCAGCAACCCACCTGCAGTCCAGCACATCAGGGCTCGGTTTCGCATCGACATTGATTGTTCTCCTTGAAGGCTGACTGGATTGCGCTCGCGCATATCGCGTGAGCTGACCCTCAAAAGCATAGCACGACGCGATACGCGGCCGCTGGCCGGGGAGCGGCGCGCCGCGAGGCCCACGCCGGCCTTTTCGGACCGGTCCGATTGGATCGGTCAGGGCGGATCAATAGCATCGAAGGATCTTCCACGCGCATGCGTTTCACGCGTCTCACCGGTCCGCACGCGCATCTACGAGCTTCCCTGCCGCCATGGACTATTCAATCGCACTGCGCTTTTTCGTCATCATTCTCACGCTGATCAGCATCGCGCTCGTGCCGTTCGTCATGCGTCGCGAGCCGGCGCCCGTCGCCGGCATGCTCAGCATCCAGGTACTGCCGCGTCCGCAATGGCCGGGCATCCTCACTCGTGCGGGGTTCATCTGCATGCTGGCATCGTTCGTGATGCTGCTGATGTTCTGCGCGTTCCTGCTTCAATCGTAACCACGAACACGCTCGACATCGCGCACCGATCGGGTGATCCGCGAATCAGATTCACAAGGTAACGACGATCCGCCAGCAATCGGACCTTCATCAAGGCAGCTTCGGCTGCTTTTTTTACGCTTCACGAATTCGCGCGATAACCCGTGACCCGGTGAAGACGCACGCAAAAGCAACCGTCGATGACGAGGCGAAGTAGAACGGGAGGGAAGTACCGCGGATGGGAGTCCGGCGAAGCCCACGCGAAAATCAGCATGGCGAAACGCTCGCCGCATGAAACGCGGCATGGATGCCGGGGCCGGCAAACCCGTTGGCCCCCCCACGAGGAATCGAACCTCGATTTCAGGTTTAGAAGACCCGTGTTCTATCCGTTGAACTATGGGGAGGCAAAGACCACAGGGTGGTCAACCGGTCGAATGCATCGACCAAGCTTTAAATTATACCGCATCGCCGCAGGCCGCCCGGCACATGGCCGCGCGACGTGCCGGCGACGCCTTACACCGGCTGCGCATGCAGCATGAACCAGCCGAGGCACAGCACGCCGGCAATCACGCAATACACGCCGAACGATGCCAGCCGGCCGCGGCCTTCGAAGTAGCGCATCAGGAAGCGCACGCTGAGATACGCAGCGATCGCCGTGAGCACGCCGCCAAGCAGCGCGTCGCCGATCTGGCCGGGCGCATGGAAGAGCTTCGGCAGTTCGAGCAGGCCCGCCGCGAAAATGATCGGCGTGCCGAGCAGGAACGAGAACTCCGCGGCTTTTTCCGCCGTCAGTCCGGCCGCGTTGCCCGCGATCATCGTGAGGCCGCTACGCGAGAAACCCGGAATCAGCGCACCCACCTGCGCAAGCCCGACAAGGAACGCCTGGCGGAACGTGAGTTTCTCCGGCACGCGATGCACGCGCGAGCGCTGCAGACGGTCGCCGAACCACAGCAGCACGCCGTTCACAATCAGCGCGATCGCGACGATACGCAGGTCGTGGAACACGCGTTCGAGCCGCTTTTCGAGAATGAGACCCACGAGACCCGCCGGAATCGTTCCGATGATGAGCGCCCACATCATGTGGCCGTCATCGTTACGCCGGCCGCGCAGCGAACC
>CALFSF010000036.1 GCA_937917025.1 uncultured Paraburkholderia sp. | reverse complement strand
GCCACGGTTCATCAATCCGACTCGCAGGTCTCGCAACTCGAAGGCAAGCTCGCCGACGCGCAGGCCGGTCAGCAGGCACTACAGCAGCAGTACGCGGATCTCGCGCCCAACCGCGACGACTGGACGCTCGCCGAAGTCGGCCAGATGCTGTCGGCGGCGAGCCAGCAGCTGCAGCTCACCGGCAACACGCAACTCGCGCTCTTCGCGCTGCAAAGCGCCGACACGCGCCTCGCCGCGTCCGACAGCGCGCAGGTTGTCGTCGTGCGCAAGGCGATCGCGCAGGACATCGACAAGCTGAAGTCGGCGCCATCCACCGACCTCACGGGCCTCGCGATCAAGCTCGACAACGCGATCGAACAGGTCGACGCGCTGCCGCTTTCCGGCGAGGCGCCGATCGGCCATGCCGCCGCGCATGCGGCCACGCCCGCCGACTCGGCGAAGGTGTCGGCCGCGACCGGCGAGCCACGCTGGAAGGTGCTGTGGCATGAGTTCACAGCGGGCTTCGGCCAGCAGCTCGCGAGCCTCGTCCAGGTGCGCCGCATCGACAACGCCGACGCGATGCTCGTCTCGCCCGATCAAGGCTATTTCGTGCGCGAGAACCTGAAGCTGCGCCTGCTGTCGGCGCGGCTTGCGCTCCTCTCGCGCAACCAGACGACGCTCAAGTCCGACCTGCACGCCGCCGATGTCGCGCTGGGCCGCTACTTCGACAGCGCGTCGAAGCAGGTGCAGACCGTGCGCGATCTCGTCAAGGACGTGGACACCGGTTCGGCGGCGGTTGAACTGCCGAACCTGAACACGAGCCTGCAGGCTGTCCATCAATACCGGAGCCGGGGTTAATCATGGCTATCCGCGGACTCCTCTGGCTGGCCTTCCTGTTCGTGATCGCGGTGGTGCTGGCGACGGCCGGCCGGTTCGACAGCGGCCAGGTGCTGCTCGTCTACCCGCCGTATCGCATCGACATTTCATTGAACCTGTTCGTGGTCGGTCTGGTGGTCACGTTCATCGTGCTGTACACGCTGATGCGCGCGATCCGCAACCTGTGGCGCATGCCGCAACGCGTCGCGGCCTATCGTGCGCGTTCGCGCGTCGCGAAGGCGCAGGCGGCGCTGCGTGACGCGATCGGCAACCTGTACGCCGGCCGTTTCTCGCGCGCGGAAAAAGCGGCACGCGACGCGCTCGCGAACCCGGACAACAAGGGTGCCGCGGGGCTGATCGCGGCGAACGCGGCGCATCGCATGCACGAATACGCGCGGCGCGACGAGTGGCTCGCGCAGATCGACGAAACCGACTGGCAGGACGCACGCCTGATGGCAACCGCCGATATGCGCGCGGACGGCCGCGACGCGGACGGCGCGCTGGAAGCGTTGAAACAGATGCAGACGCAGGGCGGCCGGCGCATTCACGCGCAGCAGATCACGCTGCGCGCGCAGCAGCAGTTGAAGAACTGGAGCGAGGTGCTGAAGCTCGTCAAGACACTGGAAAAGCGCGAGGCCATCCATCCGGCCGTCGCGGTGCGCCTGCGTCAACTGGCGGCGGAAAACCTGCTGCGCGACCGTCGTCATAACGCGGACGCCCTGCTCGAACTGTGGCATTCGCTCACGCCGACCGAGCGGCATTCGCCGCGTCTTGCCGATCTGGCCGCCGAGCTGCTGATCGGTCTGAACCGCCCGGGCGACGCCCGCAAGATCGTCGAAGAAGCGCTTGCGCAGAACTGGGACGCGCGTTTGCTGCGCCGTTATCCGGAAACCGCGGGCGGAGACGCGCTGCCGCTGATCCAGAAGGCGGAAGCCTGGCAGAACGATCGCCCCGACGACGCCGATCTGCTGTTCGCGCTCGGACGTCTGTGCCTGCATCAGAAGTTGTGGGGCAAGGCGCAGTCGTTCCTCGAACAGGCGTTGAAGCTCGCCGACAACGAACCGCTCAAGATCCGCTCGCATCGCGCGCTCGCGCGACTGCACGAGCAGCTTGGCGACGCAGGCAAGGCAAGCGAACACTATCGGGAAAGCGCACTGGCGATGAACGTGGTTTGACGCCGCAACGCGAGGTCGATGGAAAAAGCCTCCGTGAGCAACGCTCACGGAGGCTTTTTCACGATGCGCCGAAAGCGCGCTACCGGTTGACGAGTCGCGCCGGCACGCTGATCGCGAGCAGGCCACCGACAATCATGCAGCCGGCCAGCATGTACATGCCGGAATCGTTGGCGGCGGTGGCCTGTTTGAGCCAGCCTACCGCGTACGGACTCAGAAAGCCGGCAAGGTTGCCGAGCGAATTGATCATCGCGATGCCCGCCGCCGCGCCGGTGCCGGCGAGAAACGCGGTCGGCAGGCTCCAGAAGAGCGGCAGGGTCGTCATGATGCCCATCGTCGCGAGCGTGAGGCCGGTCATCGCGAGCAGCGTGTTGTGCGCCCACACCACCGACAGCACGAGGCCTAGCGCGCCCACGAATGCCGGCACCGCGATGTGCCAGCGACGCTCGCGCATGCGGTCGGCGCTCTTCGCGACCAGCAGCATCGCGACGACGGCGGCGGCGAACGGAATCGCCGAAAGCAGGCCGATCGTCAAGGCGTCGGTGACGCCGGTTGCCTTGATGATCGTCGGCAGCCAGAAGCTCACGCCGTACAGGCCCATCACGAACGAAAAATAGATCAGGCTCATCAACCAGACACGCGGGCTCGACAGCACCTTGCCGACCGGCATGTCGTGCTTGAGCGATTCCTCGGCGGCGACGTTGCGTTCGAGCAGCTGCTGTTCTTCCAGCGTCAGCCATTTCGCCTTGCTGATGCGGTCATCGAGCTTCAGGAACACCCAGACGCCGACGAGCAGCGACGGAATGCCTTCGAGCAGAAACAGCCACTGCCAGCCCTGCCAGCCGTTCATGCCGTTGAAGTTCTTGAGGATATAGCCCGACACAGGGCCGCCGATCACGCCGGAGAGCGCGATCGCCGTCATGAACCACGTCGTCATGCGGCCGCGCCGGTGCGCCGGATACCAGTACGTGAGATACAGGATGATGCCCGGGAAGAAGCCCGCTTCAGCCAGACCGAGCAGGAAACGCATCACGTAGAACATGGTGGGCGTGGTGACGAACATCGTCAGCATCGAGACGATGCCCCACGACGCCATGATCCGCGCGATCCACACGCGCGCGCCGACCTTGTGCAGGATGATGTTGCTCGGGACTTCGAAGAGAAAGTAGCCGACGAAGAAAATACCCGCGCCGAAGCCGTACACCGCGTCGCTCAGGTTGAGGTCGGCGGTCATCTGCAGCTTCGCGAAGCCCACGTTGACACGATCGAGATAGGCCACCACGTAACACAGCATCAAAAGCGGCGTGAGCCGCCAGGCCACCTTCCGGTACGTCGCCTCCTCGAAGGTGGAAGGCGGCGCGCCGGCGCCGGGGGCGTGCAGCGGATTCGCGGGACTGGCCATGTTGTCTCCTCGTTCGTTATACGTAGAAAGAAGTGCCGCGTTTCGCGCATTCTATACGCGCTTCGGGCGGAATCCGGACCGTCCAGGTCGGGGAAAACACCGAGAGCCGGCGGCGCGAACCGTATTGCATATCGGCATTCCGGTTTGAGCGGCAAGTCGCCACGAGACACCCCGAGGCGACGCAGGCCACCGCAATGCGCTTCGGCACACTAGACGCAGCGTCCCCCGTCTACTTCGAGACACACGCCGGTGATGAACTCCGCTTCGTCCGATGCAAGGTACAGGCATGCATTGGCGATATCCTGCGGCGTCGAGAAGCGGCCGAGCGGGATGCCTGCCAGAAAGCGCTTGCGGTTCTCCGGCGTATCCTCGACGCCCATGAATTCGGAGAGCAGGCCGGTTTCGCCGATCACTGGATTCACGCAGTTCACGCGGATGCGGTCGGGCCCGAGTTCGGCCGCGAGTGACTTGCTCGCGATGATCACGGCGCCCTTGCTGCCGTTGTACCAGACGAGCCCGGGCCGCGGCCGCACGCCCGCCGTCGACGCGATGTTGACGAACACGCCGCCGCCCTGTGCGCGGAAGTACGGCACGAACTCCTGCACGCTCCAGTAGAGGCTCTTGACGTTGACCGCGTAGACGCGATCGAACTCGGCCTCGGTGACCTCGAGCACCGGTTTGTTGCGATGGGTCGTGCCTGCGTTGTTGACCACGATCTGCACGCTGCCGAAGTCTTCGAGCGCCGCTTCGCGCAACCGGGTCCAGTCCTCGCCGCGCGTGACGTCGCCCGCGACCGCGATCGCTTTGCCGCCCGCCAGCGCGATCTCGCTCGCGACGCGTTCGGCCGCCGCGCCGTTCAGATCGTTGACGACGACGTTCGCGCCTTCGCGCGCGTACGTTTTCGCGATGCCTTCACCAAAACCCGAGCCGCCACCTGTGACGATGGCCGTCTTGCCTGTCAAGCGCATGATGTCTCCTTGTTTTTTCGTGGACGCCGGAACGCAACATCTGCAAACCCGAAACTAGCCGTGCCGGATCGCCACCGTCTTCAGCACGGTGAAGCCGTAGAGTGCCTCGAAGCCTTTCTCGCGGCCGTGACCGGAATGCCCCATGCCGCCGAACGGCAGTTCGACGCCGCCGCCCGCGCCGTAGTTGTTGACGAACACCTGCCCCGCGCGCACGCGCCGCGCAAGACGCAACTGACGTGCGCCGTCGCGCGTCCAGATGCCCGCGACGAGCCCGTAAGGCGTGCCGTTGGCGAGCGCCACCGCTTCGTCCTCGTCGCTGAAAGGCATGGCCGCGAGCACCGGCCCGAACACCTCTTCGCGCGCGAGCCGGTGCGTGGGCGGCACGTCGCGCAGCAGCGTGGGCGCCTGGTAGAAGCCGGTTTCGGGCGCCTCGGCGACGACTTCGCCGTGCGCCGCCATGGCGATGCCGTCGTGCTGCGCATCGGAGAGAAAGTCCCAGACGCGTTGCTGCTGCTTCGCGCTGATGAGCGGGCCGCAATCGAGGTCCGCGGCGGAAGGCCCGACGCGCAGCGCATGAAACGCCGCGCCGAGCCGGTCGAGCAACGGTTCGTAGATTTCGCGGGCGATCAGCACGCGACTGCCGGCCGAGCACGTCTGGCCCGCGTTCTGGACGATCGCCGACACCAGCACCGGCAGCGCGGCTTCGAGATCGGCATCGGCGAACACGATCTGCGGCGACTTGCCGCCGAGTTCCAGCGTGACGGGCACGTGGTTGTCGGCGGCCATCTGCGCGACGAGCCTGCCGGTGTCCGGTGAACCCGTGAACGAGATGTGATTGATGCCGGGGTGACGCGCGAGCGCCGCGCCGGCTTCGTGCCCGTAGCCCGTGACGACGTTCAGCGCGCCGGCCGGCAGGCCCGCCTCGGCCGCGAGTTCGGCGACGCGCAATACCGTCAGGCACGCGTCCTCGGCGGGTTTCACGACGCATGCATTGCCGGCGGCGAGCGCCGCGCCCGCGCTGCGGCCGAAAATCTGCATCGGATAGTTCCACGGCACGATATGGCCCGTGACGCCGTGCGGCTCGCGGATCGTGAAGACGGTATAGCCGGATTGATAGGGCAGCGTTTCGCCGTGCAGCTTGTCGGCGGCGCCGGCGTAGAACTCGAAGTAGCGCGCGAGCGCGGACGCGTCCGCGCGGGCCTGCCGGAGCGGCTTGCCGGTGTCGCGCGCCTCGAGTCTCGCCAGTTCCTCGTGGCACGCGGTGACGAGCATCGACAGCCGGTATAGCACGCGGCCACGCTCGGCCGCGCTCGCCGCGCCCCATGCGCCTTCATACGCGCGCCGGGCGGCCGTGACCGCGCGATCGATGTCGGCCGCCGTGCCGCGCGCGAGGCGCGTGAACGGCTGGCCGTCCGATGGATCGACGACGTCGATCGTGTCGCCGCCCGTGGAACTGCTCCATTCGCTGCCGATGAAGTGCTTCGCTTCTTCCATGCATGCTCCTGGTTGAAAACCGGAAACGCCCGCGCTCGCGGACCTGAACGGGATCGTGCCCGAGCTTGCGCGCCGCGCCGCGAAGATAAACCGCGGCCGCCGCGCAATTCGCCGGGCACGCAACGATTATCGCGCCGATCCCGCGCCGGCCGCCATCGGCCGATTGGCTATAATGGCGCATTCCGCACTGTCCGGCCACGTGGCCGCGCGCGCGTCCGACGGGCGCCGCGCCCAGGCCGTGCTCCGATTTCATCCTGACCAGAGAACGCCCATGAGCTTCAATCACGTCCCCGCAGGCAAAGATCTCCCGCAAGACTTCAACGTCATCATCGAAATCCCGGCGCAAAGCGATCCGGTGAAGTACGAAGCCGACAAGGATCTGGGCCTGCTCGTCGTCGACCGTTTCATCGGCACGGGCATGCGCTATCCGGCCAACTACGGCTTCATTCCGCAGACGCTGTCGGGCGACGGCGACCCGGTCGACGTGCTCGTGATCACGCCGTTCCCGCTGCTCGCGGGCTCGGTGGTGCGCGCACGCGCGCTCGGCATGTTGCAGATGACGGACGAATCGGGCGTCGACGCGAAGCTGATCGCCGTGCCGCACGACAAGATCTGCCCGATGACGGCGGACCTGAAGTCGGTCGACGACGTGCCCGCGTACCTGAAAGACCAGATCAAGCACTTCTTCGAGCAATACAAGGCGCTCGAGAAGGGCAAGTGGGTGAAGGTGGAAGGCTGGGCGGGCATCGACGCCGCGCACAAGGAAATCACCGAAGGCATCGCGAACTACAAGAAGTAAGCAGCTGCTGCCGGAGATGAAAAACCGCGCGAGCCTTTCGGGGTCGCGCGGTTTTTTTACGCCGTGTCTTTTTCCGAGGCCTCGACTTCGGATTCAGACTCAGGTTCGGCTTCGACCGGAGGAGGCAACACCGATTCGAGCGTGCGCACGCCGGCGGCCAGCGCGCGCTTTTCGACGGCGGTCAGCCGTTTGACCCAGTACTCGGCGCGCGACGCGCTCGAGCGGTCGGCCAGTTCGAACGACGCGAGCAGCTGGCGCGGCTTGCGCGAACGCGTGTAACGCGCGCCCGTGCCGTTCACGTGCTTGTCGAAGCGCGCCTGCACGTCGACCGCGATGCCGGTGTAGACGCTGCCGTCCTCGCATTCGATGAGGTAGAGAAACCAGGGCATCACGTCCTGAACGGATTGTGTTCGCGCAGCTCGTCGACGTACGCGTGGATATTGTTCGTCTCGCCTTCGAGGAAGCGCCCGACGGCGTCCGAGAACGCCGGATGCGCGAGCCAGTGCGCGGAACGCGTGACGGTCGGCAGAAAGCCGCGCGCCATCTTGTGTTCGCCCTGCGCGCCGCCTTCGAACGCGCCCAGCTTTTCCTCGATGCAGAATTCGAGCGGCTGGTAGTACGCCGTTTCGAAATGCAGGCACGGCACGTGTTCGAGCGCGCCCCAGTAGCGTCCGTACAGCGTGCCGCCGGTTTTGTCGTCGCGCTGGTAGACGACGAGCGAACTCGCGACCGGCTTGCCCTCGCATTCCGCGATCACGAGCAGCAGATTCTCCGGCATCGTCTCGCCGATCATCCGGAAGAAGTCGAGGTTCAGATACGGTGTCGAAAAATGCTCGCGATACGTCTGCCGGTAGCACTTGTTGAAGAAACGCCAGTCGGCGTCGGTGGCGTCCTCGCCGCGCACGCGCCGGAACGCGACGCCCGCGTCGTGCACCTTGCGCCGCTCGGCGCGGATGTTCTTGCGCTTCTTCTGTTCGAGCGTCGACAGGAAGTCGTCGAACGTCCGGTAGCCGTCGTTCAGCCAGTGAAACTGCACGCCTTCGCGCTGCATCATGCCGAGATCCGTCAGTACACGGGCCTCGGTTTCAGTCGGAAAGAGCACGTGCAGCGACGATACGTCGGCCTGCTCGGCAAACGCGACGACGGTCGCCGCCAGCTGGCGCAGCGCGGGCTCGCCGCTGGCGAGCAGGCGGTTGCCCTGCACCGGCGTGAACGGCACCGCGCACAGGAGCTTCGGGTAGTAGGGCACGCCATTGCGCTTGTAGGCGTCGGCCCACGCCCAGTCGAACACGTATTCGCCGTATGAGTGGCCTTTCAGGTACACCGGCGCGGCCGCTTCCAGACGCCCGGTGCGTGCGTCCGTCAGCGTGACGAACTGCGTCGCCCAGCCGGTGTCGGGCACCGCGCAACGCGTCGTGTGCAGCGCGCTCAGGAATTCGTGGCGCAGAAACGGCGTCGGCTGCGACTGCCGTGCGAGGAGCGCGTTCCATTCGGCGGCGTCCACCTCGAGCGGCGACGCCAGAATGCCCGTGCGATAATCGAAGCGTTCCTGATTCAATCTGTGTGACCGTTCCACTCTGTTCGACGTCGGGATGCACGAGGTGCGCCGCGTCGTCCGTGATTGCGCCGGGTTTCACGCCGGCCTTCGTTTTGTCCGTTGCTTCGTCCGTTACTTCGAACCCCTGATGCTGCCGTCGCCGCGAGGCTCAAGGCCCGCCTTTCACGTTCTGCCATGAAGACCCGAATCGCTCTAGCCCAACTCAATGTCACCGTCGGCGACTTCGCCGGCAACGTCGCGAAGATCGTCGACGCGGCGCGCGCAGCGCACAACGATGGTGCGAAGCTGCTGGTCGCGCCGGAACTCGCGCTCTCCGGTTATCCGCCTGAAGACCTGTTGCTGCGTCCCGCGTTCTATACCGCGAGCGCCGCCGCCCTCGCCACGCTGGCCGCGCAGCTAAAGCCTTTCACGGGCCTTCACGTCGTGGTCGGCCATCCATATCGCGACACGGCGAACGGCCATGGTAATGCAAACGCGCCGATCGAGCGCGGCGTGCCGCCGGTCGATACGTTCAACGCGGCATCGCTGATCGTCGACGGCGAGATCGTCGGCACGTATCGCAAGCAGGATCTGCCGAACACGGAAGTGTTCGACGAGAAGCGCTATTTCGCCACCGACCCGCAGCCGTTCGTGTTCGAGCTCGACGGCGTGAAATACGGCGTCGTGATCTGCGAGGACGTCTGGCATGCGTCGGCCGCGCAGATCGCGAAGGCCGCGGGCGCCCAGGTGCTGCTGATCCCGAACGGCTCGCCGTATCACCTGAACAAGGAAGCGGTGCGCGTCGACATCCTGCGGGCGCGCATCCGCGAGACCGGTCTGCCGATGGTCTACGTGAACATGGTCGGCGCGCAGGACGAACTCGTGTTCGACGGCGGCTCGTTCGTCCTCGATGGCAAGGGCGAACTGGTCGCGAAGTTCGCGCAGTTCGGGGAGGCGTGCCCGATCGTCGAATTCGACGGCGCGGTGCCGGTGCCGTCGACGATCGCGCCGGAACTGAGCCTCGAGGCGCAGGTGTACGCGGCGCTCGTGATGGGCGTGCGCGACTACATCGACAAGAACGGCTTTCCGGGCGCGCTCATTGGCCTGTCGGGCGGCGTCGATTCGGCGCTGGTGCTCGCGGTCGCCTGCGACGCGCTCGGCGCCGATCGCGTGCGCGCGGTGATGATGCCGTCGCGCTACACGGCCGGCATCTCGACGACCGACGCGGCCGACATGGCGCGTCGCGTCGGTGTGCGCTACGACGAGATCGCGATCGCGCCGATGTTCGATGCGTTTCGCGCGTCGCTCGCCGATGAATTCGCCGGCCGCGCCGAAGACGCGACCGAGGAAAACATCCAGGCCCGCATTCGCGGCACGTTGCTGATGGCGCTGTCGAACAAGTTCGGCTCGATCGTGCTGACGACGGGCAACAAGAGCGAGATGGCGGTGGGCTATTGCACGCTTTACGGCGACATGGCGGGCGGCTTCGCGGTCATCAAGGACATCGCGAAGACGCTCGTCTATCGCCTGTGCCACTACCGTAATGCCGCGACGACGTTCGCGAAGCAGGACATCATCCCGGAGCGGATTCTCACGCGCGCGCCTTCGGCCGAACTGCGCGAGAACCAGACCGACCAGGACAGCCTGCCGGAATACGACGTGCTCGACGCGATCATGCGCATGTACATGGAAGAGGACCGCTCGCTCGCGGAAATCGTCGCGGCGGGCTACGCGGCCGACGACGTGAGGCGCGTCACGCGCCTCATCAAGATCAACGAGTACAAGCGGCGTCAGGCGCCGATCGGCATCCGCGTCACGCATCGCGCGTTTGGCCGCGACTGGCGCTATCCCGTTACGTCGCGCTATACGGAACCGGTGGAATGAGATCGCACGCGCGGCGCCGGACCGGTCGCAACCGGTCTGGCGCGGCGTAGAATCAAAAGCATTTATTCCGTTTTCAGTTTTTTCAATCTTTCGATCTGGATGAGGCACGCCATGAAACGCATCACCGCAGTCATCAAACCGTTCAAGCTCGACGAAGTGCGCGAGGCGCTGGCCGAAGTGGGGCTCACCGGGCTGACCGTCACGGAAGTCAAGGGCTTCGGCCGTCAGAAGGGCCACACCGAGCTGTATCGCGGCGCGGAATACGTGGTCGATTTCCTGCCGAAGGTGAAGATCGAAGTGGTGGTGGCGAACGATCAGTGCGATCAGGTGATCGACGCGATCATCGGCGCGGCGCGCACGGGCAAGATCGGCGACGGCAAGATCTTCGTGGCGGAAGTCGAGCGCGTGATCCGGATTCGCACCGGCGAGGAAAACGAAGCCGCTGTTTGATGTAGAGCGGGCAGGCTACGGGTAGCCAGGGCAGGAAGAGGGGCATCGGCGTTGCACCACGCCGGTGCTTTTTTTATACGCGCGCCAGAAATAAAAAACGGTGCGATACCCTTTCGGGCACCGCACCGATACGCGCCTCTCGCAGCAGCGTGAAAACTTCTCTTTAACTGTTCTGATTACACCGTTCGATTAGAACGAGTGTTGAATACCTGCGTACACGCCGGTCTGGCTGTGACCCGGCAGCGGGTTGTCGTTGCCTGCGTCTGCATTGCCCGTACCTGGGGCGTTTGCTTCGAGACCGAAGTTCGCGCCCTTGCTGTTACGCGCGGTAGCGATCTGGATATCGAGCAGCGTGCGCTTCGACAGGTTGTACGAACCGCCGATCGTGTAGATCGTCGCGTTGCCGCCACCCTTGTTCGCGTTCACGTGGTACACCGCTGCGATCAGGGCTGCAGCCGGCGTTGCCTGCCACGTCACACCACCCCATTCGTGATCGAGCGACGTCGGATTCACGCTGGCGTCTGCTGCGCTTGATGTACGGATGGCCTGGTAAGCGCCCTGAATCTTGAACTGACCCAGGAACACATTGACGAGAGCCGAGTATTCACGCGATGCGGCGAATGCGTCCGTGAACTGACCGTTCGCCGGGCTGCGGATTTCGTCGTACAGGCCACGAACCTGGAACAGTGCGTTCGTGTAGGTGATCTGTGCGCCACCTTCACGACCTTGCGGTGTCGTGCCGTTGCCGTTCCAGCTCGTTGCGTTCGACAGCGCGTACTGACCGTAGAAGTCGAAGCCACCGAGCTTCGGCGACTGGTACGACACGTTGTTGCTCGATTGCGGCCAGTTGCGGCCACGCACCAGCGACGCCGACGACCAGTTCGACTGACCGAACGGGTCGAAGTCCCATACACCGTTCGAGATGAAGAGTTCGCGACCCAACAGCAGCGTACCGAACTGGTTGTTCGACATACCGACCGTTGCCCAGCGATTGAAGAGGCCGCCGCCGCCAGGGCCCGTGCCGTTCATCGTGTTGAAGGAGCCTTCCAACTGGAACAGCACCTTGTTGCCGCCACCGATGTCTTCGACACCCTTCATGCCCCACAGGCTGGTGCCCCAGTCGCCGCTTTCCGCCTTGAAGCGGTGCGTCGAGCCGCCGGTTCCGTTTGTCAGGCCGCTGATGTACTCAAGACCGGCATCAAGGCGCCCATACAGCGTGACGCTGCTCTGTGCCTGTGCTGCCATGCCGAACGTCAGCAGCGATGCCGCGAGCAAAACTTTCTTCATCTTCTCCTCCATACCCTGTCAAAAAAGTAAACCCAGTACTGCGAATGGTGTCCGGACGCCAGAGGCGCCGAACAGAAATCCGTACCAGAGAGTTTGCGGTCGGGGTCGTATGTTGATGACGCGCGGCCTTGGTGTGACCATCTTTACGTCATGCCCGATCCCTCGTTGACCGGTATCTCCTGTGCGTCTTATGAAGTGAAACTACTTTTATCGAACTTTGTTTTGCTACTTTGGTTACTAATTTAGCAAAAATACCCCTACGTGGCGAAGAAAATCGACGTCTCCCAAAGAGGTGTCGCCAAATTGCAATACGTCTGTGCCCGCTGCTTCGGCGACAATGCGTCAGAATGCCCTCAAACCCTTGTGCGACAAGGGAATCACGGTTCATGGCGCATGAACTCAAGGATTGCCACTATTGACGTCGAAAATCGTCCGGGGTATGGCGAAAGAGGGGTGTTTTTGAGCACATACTGGGACGAATCGCGCATTCGATGCGCAGGTGCCCGAAGTAAAACAAGGCGCTGAAAGCGCCTTGTAAAACTACATAAAACTACAAAATCCGTCGGGCTTACTTGAGACTGCCCGAGAGGAACTGTTTGAGGCGATCGCTCTTCGTATTCTTGAAGACTTCGTCCGGGTGGCCTTCTTCTTCCACACGCCCCTGATGCAGGAACATCACGTGGTTCGACACGTTGCGCGCGAACGCCATTTCGTGTGTGACGACGATCATCGTGCGGCCTTCCTCCGCGAGCGTCTGCATCACCTTCAGCACTTCGCCGACGAGTTCCGGATCGAGCGCCGAGGTCGGTTCGTCGAACAGCATCACATCGGGATGCATTGCCAGCGCGCGTGCGATCGCCACGCGCTGCTGCTGGCCGCCCGACAGATGCGACGGATACTGTTTCTCGACGCGCGGCGCGAGCCCGACTTTTTCGAGGTACTGGCGCGCCCGCTCCTCTGCTTCGCGGCGCGGCAGGCCGAGCACGTTCACGGGCGCCTCGGTGACGTTCTCGAGCACCGACATGTGCGACCACAGGTTGAAGTGCTGGAACACCATCGAAAGCCGGGTGCGCACGCGCTGCAACTGCTTGGGATCGGCGACGCGCAACGCGCCGCTGCGGTTGTCCTTCACGGTACGCACTTCCTCGCCGTCGACGACGATGCGGCCCGCGTTCGGCTGTTCGAGGAAGTTGATGCAGCGAAGCATCGTGCTCTTGCCCGAGCCGGACGAACCGATCACGCTGATCACATCGCCTGCGTTCGCCTCGAGCGAGACGCCCTTCAGGACTTCGTTGTCGCCGTACTGCTTGTGGAGCTCATCGACGAAGAGCTTCTGTTTGCTGGTTTTCATCTGTGTCTCTTGTCGTCGGGCTTATTTGCCCTGCGGCCGCAGATAGGCGAGCCAGCGGTGCTCGGCGCGGCGGAACAGCCACACGAGCGTGAAGGAAATGGCGAGGTAGAGCAGCGCGGCAATGCCGAACGCACCGAACGACTGGTACGTGGCCGAGTTCACGTCCCGCGCGATCTTGAGGATGTCCGGCACGGTCGCGGTGAACGCGACGGTCGTGGCGTGCAGCATCAGGATCACTTCGTTGCTGTAGTACGGCAACGCGCGACGCAGCGCCGAAGGCAGGATCACGCGGCGATACAGCGTGAACGGCGACATGCCGTACGCCCGGGCCGCTTCGATTTCGCCGTACGGCGTGGCCTTGATCGCGCCCGCGAAGATCTCGGTGGTGTACGCGCAGGTGTTCAGCGTGAACGCGAGCAGCGTGCAGTTCATGCCGTTGCGGAAGAACGCGTCGGTGAGCGCGTGCGAATGGATGAATTCGAGGCTGTAGAGGCCCGTGTAGCACAGCAGCAGCTGTACATAGAGCGGCGTGCCGCGAAACACATAGGTATACAGCCACACGAGGCGCGACAGCCATTTCCGCTTCGACACGCGCGCGACCGCGAGCGGGATCGACAGGCAGAAGCCGAGGCCAATCGACACGACCAGCAGCCACATCGTGATCGCGAGGCCGGTGAAGCGGTAGCCGTCGGTGAAGAGGTAGTTGCGCCAGTATTCCTGGATCAGCCCGATCATAGGTCCGCCTTTCGCACACCGGTCGAGTAACGTTTTTCGAGGTACATCAGCACAAAGTTCGAGACGGTGGTGATGACGAGATAGATGGCGCCCGCCAGCAGGGTGAAGAAAAAGAATCGCAGCGTGCCCTTGCCGGCATCCTGCGAAGCCTTGACGACGTCGGCGAGACCGATGATCGACACCAGCGCGGTGGCCTTGACCATCACCTGCCAGTTATTGCCGATGCCGGGGAGCGCGAAGCGCATCATCTGCGGGAACATGATCCGCGAGAACACCTGCCAGGCGCTCATGCCGTAGGCCGAGCCGGCTTCCAGCTGGCCGCGCGGCACGGACAGGAACGCGCCGCGAAAGGTCTCGGTGAAGTACGCGCCGTAGATGAAGCCCAGCACGATCACGCCGGCCACGAACGGATCGATGTCGATCTGGTCCCAGCCGATCAGGTCGGTGAGGTTGTTCAGCCAGATCTGGATGCTGTAGAAGAGCAGCAGCATCAGCACGAGATCGGGCACGCCGCGTATCAGTGTTGTATACAGCGTGCCGATGCCGTGCGACACGCGGTTCTTCGACAGCTTCGCCCCCGCGCCGATCAGGCCGAGGAGAAAGGCGAATACCAGCGACAACACCGCCAGTTTGACGGTCTGCCAGGTGCCGGCAAGGATGATGTGGCCGTAGCCCGAAAGAAACATATGAAGTCCTTGACGACGCGTCTCGACGCCGCGAAAGACGCGGTTCCGCGCGCGCCGTGCATCCCGTTGCCGGTGGATCCGTCGATCCGGCGGGACGCCCGGCGCACAGCAGGCCGCTGTGCGATTCGTGACTGCCTTGCCGCGCCCCGGATCCGGAGCCGCGAAACACGTCAGGCGTTCCCCCCTTGTGCGGGTGACCTGCCATGTCCTCGCCGGCGAAGCAGCGCTTTTTCCGACTGTATAACCAGAACCCCGTCCGGCCCATTGGTAGCGGCCCGGTCTCCCGTGGCCGCGTTCCGCTGGTTCCCCGACCGCTGTCGTCGACCGTTACCCGGCCGGCGGTCGCCGTGCCTGGCTCGCCGTCGCTATTCTAGGCGGACAAAATTGCCGCGCAGGCCTTGTCGCAGGTCCCTTCGGGTCGCCTGACCCGAGTCATGGGAGACATGGCGAAAGCTGCGAGGGCGTGCGGCGCAAGTCCGTCCGACCGAAAAGCGCGGTATTTTACCCGAACAGCCGGCGCGCGCCACCCGGGCGTAGCCCCCGGTCACGCATGCGCGCGCCGGGTGGCCTGCGATCGGCACCGGATTGGTGTCGCTGGCGAAACGATGCAGTGCGCGGGTGCGGATTGTCCTTCAGGCCGCGCGCCCCTACATTCCGTGCATGCTCAACATTGACGGGAGATCGACATGCTGCAGATTCGCCGCTCGGATGAACGCGGTCACGCCAACCACGGCTGGCTCGACTCGTATCACAGCTTTTCGTTTGCCGACTACCATGATCCGGACCATATGCAGTTCGGCCCGCTGCGCGTCATCAACGAAGACCGGATCGGGCCCGGTGAAGGTTTCGGCACGCACGGCCATCGCGACATGGAGATCGTCACGTACGTGCTGCAGGGCGCGCTCGCGCACAAGGACAGCATGGGCAACGGTTCGACGATCCGCCCCGGCGACGTCCAGCGCATGAGCGCGGGCACGGGCGTGATGCACAGCGAGTTCAACGCATCGAAGGACGACGCGCTGCATCTGCTGCAGATCTGGGTGCTGCCGGCCCGGCGCGGCGACGCGCCTGGCTACGAAGAGAAACACTTCGACGATGCGGACAAGCGTGGACATCTGCGGGTCGTCGCTTCGCCCGATGGCCGCGACGGTTCGGTGACGATTCACTCGGATGCATCGATCCATGCCGGGCTGTTCGACGGCGCCGAGCGCGCCGACTACAAGGTGCCGGCAGGGCGGCGTGTCTATGTGCAGGTTGCGCGAGGCGGCGTGACGGTCAATGGCGAGGCGCTCGCGGCCGGCGATGCGGCGATGCTCGCCGACGTCGACACCGTGACGCTCGAAAAGGGCAATCAGGCTGAAGTGCTGCTGTTCGACCTGGCCTGAAGCCGGTGTCGCAGGCCGCGTGCGGATGAATGACGTCGCGCGGTAGCGCTGCAAACAGAAACGCCACGGAATGGATCCCGTGGCGTTTTTTTATCTCCCGCGGACGGCGTGTGCCGTCTGCCGTCTGCGGGAGCAAGGGTGGCGGGGCGGCCGCTTACGGCTTGACCGCCGAAGCCGCGCCCGGCGCCGCGCCGCGATGATGCTGCCAACGCTCACGCATCTTTTCGTGACGTTGTTCCATCTTCGCGAAGCGCTGCTTGAGCGCCGTGCTGACGGTCGTCTTTTGCTGGTCGTTCAGGCCGTTGTAGAACGTGAGCCATGCATTCGCGCTCTGCTCGCGCAGTTGCGCGTCCTGCTGCTCGATCTTCTGATGGGCGGCGTGCATCGCGTTCAGGTCGAGAATCGGTTGCTGCTGCATCGACTTGAACTGCTGCTTCATCTGCTCATGATTCGCACGTTCGGTTGCGCGCGTCTGCTTCATCGTGTCGAGCGCGGCCTGCCATTGTTTCTCCTGATCCGCATTCAGGTTCAGCTGGCCGTGCAACTGGTTCAACTCCTTCATGAAGTGGCCGTGCCAGCCACCGTGACCAGCGGGGCCGCCCATCGCGCCGCCCGGCTGGGCAGCATAGGCGACACCCAGACTCAGTGCGAGAGACGAAGCGGCAACGGCGAGAAAGCGTGAAGTTTTATTGGACATGGAGCGACTCCTTTGTGTTGATCCAGGCCGACGGTGCGGGCGCGTGATCACAGGAGCGTGAAACGGCCCGCATTCGGTTAGACACAGCGTAGAGGCGCCCGGCCCGCGGCGTGTTACACGCGCCGTTGCTGCCATTACACGACATTACGAGTGCCTTTCGCGGTAACACCCAGTAACCCTTTGCGGGAGGTTTGTGTCGAAAACGGGGGAGCGTGCGCGTTAAACTTCGTCCCATGGCTACCCAAATTCTGGTCGTCGATGACGACGTCGAACTGCGCGATCTTTTGCGCGACTATCTGGCCCGGCAGGGCATCGAAGTTTCGGTGCTGCACGATGCTGGCTCTCTCGAACGCCGGCTCGAACGTGAGCGCCCGGACCTGATCGTGCTCGACCTGATGATGCCGGGCGTCGACGGGCTGACGGCGCTGCGCAAGCTGCGCGCTTCCGGCGACGACATCCCCGTCATCATGCTGACCGCCCGCGCGGACGACGTGGACCGCATCGTCGGTCTCGAACTGGGCGCGGACGACTATCTCGGCAAGCCGTTCAACCCGCGCGAGCTGCTGGCTCGCGTGCAGGCGGTGCTGCGCCGGCGCCGCACGCTGCCTTCGGCGGCCGCGCCGGAACAGCGCGAGCCGTTCACGTTCGGCCGCTTCACGCTCGACTTCCAGTCGCGCACGCTGAACCAGGACAGCCGGCCGCTGACGCTTTCGGGCAGCGAATTCGCGCTGCTCAAGATTTTCGTGAACCATCCGATGCGCACGCTCACGCGCGAGCGCCTGCTCGAACTGCTGCACGGTCCGGAATACGACGGCACCGACCGCGGCATCGACGTGCAGGTATGGCGTCTGCGCCGCATTCTGGAAACCGACCCGGCCACGCCACGCTTCATCCAGACCGTGCGTGGCCGCGGTTACGTGTTCGTGCCAGACGGCGAGCAGCATGCGCCGGCCAGCTGATTCGCTGTTTGGACGGCTGGCGTTGCTGGTCGTCAGTGTGCTGCTGATCTCGCATTTCGCGTGGTACGCGTTGATGCGCCTCGATCGCAACCAGTTGCAGGCGCGTTACGCGGTCGAAGAAGCGACGTTCCTCGTCGAAGCGGTACGCCAGCACGTGGCGCGCTCGCCGGATCAGCCGCTGCCGTCGCGCGTGCGGCTCGTCGACCCCGCGAGCCCCGACGTGCCCGCCGCAAACACGGGCGCGCCGCCCGGGTTGCAGCGCTTTCTCGACGACGTGCAGGACCGCATGCCCGCCGGTACCCAGGTGCGCGTGGGTACCCCCGGCAAGCCGCCCACGCTGTGGGTGCGCTCGGCCAGCGACCATAGCTGGATCGTCGTGCCCGTGCAGCCGCTCAGGCCGCCGCGTTCGCTCGACCGGACCGTCTGGTGGCTCATCACCATCTTTTCGGCGGGCGTGATGGCCGCGCTCTTTGCCGCGTGGCAGTTGCAGCAGCCGCTGCGCTTGCTTGCACAGGCGGTCGCGCGGTTCGGACGCGGGCTGCCGGTGCCGCCCGTGCCGGAGCGCGGACCGCGCGAACTGCGGCAGCTCACGCGCGGCTTCAACCAGATGGTTCAGGAAGTCGCGAGCACCGAGAACGACCGCGCCGTGATGCTGGCGGGCGTCGCGCACGATCTGAAGACGCCGCTCGCGCGGCTGCGCCTGCGCGCCGAACTGATGGACGAAGCCAGGGTGCGCGATGGCGTGGTGCGCGACGTCGATTCGATGGCGCATATCGTCGACCAGTTTCTGGTTTTCGCGCATGACGGCGCCGATCGCAGCGAACCGGTCGACGTCGATACGCAATGCGAGCGCGTGGTGCGCACCTACCGCGCGGTCGCGGCCGGCGCACCGGCCGTGCAGACGGTGCTGAACGCGGGCCCGGGCTTTCGCCTGCCGGCCGCGACGCTCGACCGGATCCTGTCCAATCTGCTCGACAACGCGCACGCGTATGGCGCGCCGCCGATCGTCGTCGAAACGGCGCGCACGTCGGCGGGCTTCACGCTGGCGGTGTACGACAACGGCAACGGCATCGCCGCGCACGATCTGATCAACGCAAGCCGGCCGTTCGTGCGGCTCGATCCGGCGCGCGGCGGCAACGGTCACAGCGGGCTTGGCCTCGCGATCGTCGAGCGGCTGGTACGCAGGCTGGGCGGAGAGTGGGACATCGGCAACCACGAAGGGCGTGGCCTGCGTGTGCTGATGAGCTTCGCTTTCGACGTGCTGCCGCGCGGCACGTCGAACATGACGGAATCGGCCTGGGGGCGCTAAACCCACGAACGCCGCCGGCCCAGGAGCGGATTGGGGCGCACCGGGGCGGCGTGGACCCGCAGAGCCGATCCAGGCCACTGCGATGCAACGCGCCAGCGGTTCTTCGGGCCGCTGGCGCGCTCTGCAATCTGTTCTGGCCGGGTTGTGCGGTGCCTACTCGGCGAAAAGCGTGTTGAGGGCGGTGGCGGCGTCGCTGTCGACCGTATTCCAGGTGACCGTTTCCGCCTCGAAGATGTAATGCGTGGTGTACTTGCCGAGCCGCGCGAGAATTTCTTCCTGAATCACTTCTGGCGCGACCTCGAGCTTCAGATACCAGGCGGTCGATGACAGCCGGGTCTGGAACGAGCCATATTCGGCCAGCAACTGGTCGAATGCGACAGCATCCTGATCGCGACAGACAATCACCAGATTTCCCTTCATGCGACTCTCCCGATAGACGGTGACAACAACCTTCGTATGAAAGTCGATGATACCTGCTTCCTTCGGGGGACTTCCGGGGCCGTTTCAGTTCATGTGACCGGGCGCATGAAGGCGCTCACCATACCGACGCCGCCGTGCGCGTGGACGGCGCGGTGTCGTCGGGCGGGACGGCTTCGCTGCGGTCGCGCCCGCGTGACTTGGCCGCGTACAGCGCGAGGTCGGCGCGGCTCATGATGCGCTCGGGCAGATCTTCCGGCGACAGCTCGGTAATGCCGATGCTCACGCTTAGCGCCGCCGACGCGGGCAGCTTCGGGGAAGGCGCGGCCTTCAGCCGCTTGCGCAGCCGCTCGACCACTTCGAGCCCCGCCGCGAGCGACGTAGCCGGCAGCAGGATGCCGAATTCCTCGCCGCCCAGCCGGCCGGTCGAGTCACCGCCGCGCAGCTCCATGCGGCAGGTATCGACGAAATGTTCGAGCGCGCGGTCGCCCGCCGCGTGGCCGAAGCGGTCGTTGATCTGCTTGAAATGGTCGAGATCGGCGATCGCCACGCACAGCGGCGCGCGCGCGGCGCGCGCCCCGTCGATCTCGCGCCGCAGCAGATCGAGGAAATAGCGTCGCGAGAGGGCGCCCGTCAGCGCGTCGTGGCGTGCTTCGGCCGACAGCAGCGTGTTCGCCGATTGCAGTTGCCTCGCCAGATCGCGCGTCGCGCGATGGTGGCGCCGCTCGCGCAGGTACGAAACCGCGATCACCCACGCGAGCGCCACCGTGCCGGCCAGCGTCAGAAACACCAGCAGGCGGTCGCGCTTGTGATTGCGCACGAGTTCCGGATACGCGGTGAGCGGG
>CALFSF010000035.1 GCA_937917025.1 uncultured Paraburkholderia sp. | reverse complement strand
GTGTCGTTGACCCAGTCCAGCGCGCCCGCGAACCAGCCGGCGAACATGTAGCAAAGCTTGCCCTCCTTGCCCGGCTGCGCGAGCACGAACGACGAGTGATGCAGTTCGATGCGCGCGTGCGAGCTGGACGGATCGGCTTCGGCGATCTTGAACAGCCCCCAGCCGCGTTGCGACAGACGCTTCAGGTAGTGCTCGAACACCGCCATGCCGGCCATGCCGTGCTGCTTCGCTTCCTCGTCGCACCAGAAATACGCAGATTTGTAGCCGGCCTTGTAAAGAATCCCGGCATACGTGTCGACGCCGAGCGCTTCTTCGACGGCGGTATGGTTGTTCGTGAAGAAATGGCGTGGCACGTACAGCATCGGCAACGCGTCGGTGGTCCAGACGCCGGTGTCCGGATCGACATCGATCGGCAGTTGAGGTTGCATGTGGAAACTCCGTTGTTATGTGGGCGGTTTTGTGAGCGGGTGGAGATCAGACCTTCCACACTTCGCCGAACACCCTCACCCAGTTTTCGCCCATGATTTTCCTGATGCGTGTCTCGCTCCAGCCGGCGCGTTCCATCGCCGCGGTCAGGTTCGGAAACTCGCCGATCGTGCGGATGCCTTCCGGATTCACCACCTTGCCGAAGTTCGTCAACTGGCGATAACGGCCCTTGTCGTGCGTGATCCAGTCGAAGAATTCGGTGCTGTAGCCCTGCGTGAAGTCCGTGCCGATGCCCACCTGATCCTCGCCGATCAGATCCACCACGTATTCGATTGCCTCGATATAGTCTTCGACGGTCGCATCCGGGCCGCGCTTCAGGAACGGCGAGAACATCGTCACGCCGACAAAGCCGCCCGCGTCCGCGATCTCTTTCAGCTGTTCGTCGCTCTTGTTGCGCGGATGTTCTTTCAGGCCCGACGGGCAACAGTGCGAGTAGCACACCGGCTTGTTCGAAGCGGCAATCGCTTCGGATGAGGTCCTGCCGCCCACGTGCGACAGATCGACCATGATGCCGACGCGGTTCATCTCCTGAATCACTTCGCGGCCATAGCCCGACAGGCCGCCGTCGCGTTCATAACAACCCGTGCCCACCAGGTTCTGCGTGTTGTAGCAAAGCTGGACCACGTTCACGCCAAGGTCCTTGAACGCCTCGATATAGCCGAGGTTGTCCTCGAATGCGTGCGCGTTCTGGAAGCCAAAGATGATGCCGGTCTTGTTCTCTTTCTTCGCGCGATAAATGTCGTCGGTGGTGCGCACGAGCGTCAGGATCTCGCCGTATTCGCGGATCTGCTGCTTCATTTCCGCGATGTTGTCGACGGTCTTCTGGAAGCTTTCCCAGACGGACACCGTGCAGTTCACCGCGGTCACGCCGCCCTTGCGCATGTCCTCGAACACCGTGCGCTCGAACTTCGAAATGTTCAGGCCGTCGATGATGATGCTGTTGTCGTGCAGTGTGCTCATCGTGTGCTCCAGGCGTGCTCAGTAGATGGGAAAGCGTTCGCACAGCGCGAAAATCTCGCGGCGCACGCGTTGTTCTGTGGCGGCGTGGCCTTCCGGATGGTCGCGCAGCGCGTCGAGCACCTCGACGATCAGGCGCCCCACGTCACGGAATTCGGCCACGCCGAAGCCGCGCGTCGTGCCGGCCGGCGTGCCGAGGCGAATGCCGGACGTCACCGTCGGCTTCTCGGTATCGAAAGGAATGCCGTTCTTGTTGCAGGTGATGCCGGCGCGTTCCAGCGCCTGCTCGACCTGGTTGCCCTTGAGCCCCTTGGGCCGCAGGTCGACCAGCAGCAGATGGTTGTCGGTGCCGCCCGTCACCAGATCGACGCCGCCCGCCTTCAGTACAGCGCCGAGCGCCTGCGCATTGGCGAGCACGTTGTCGATGTAGGTCGTGAAACCAGGTTGCAGCGCCTCGCCGAACGCGACCGCCTTGCCGGCGATCACATGCATCAGCGGCCCGCCCTGCAGGCCGGGAAACACCGCGGAATTGATCTTCTTCGCGATCTCTTCGTCATTCGTCAGCA
>CALFSF010000034.1 GCA_937917025.1 uncultured Paraburkholderia sp. | reverse complement strand
CGCTCCACTAAAATGGGGGCGAGTTCAGCAATAAACAGAGCGGATTGCGCCGCTCCTGCACTCAATTCCGCGCTTAACCCTTCAGCGTCTGTTCCAGAACGTGCAATTCGTGATTGAGCTGCGCATCCTTGCTGCGCTCATCGGCGATCTTGCGCACCGCGTGCAGCACGGTGGTGTGATCGCGGCCGCCAAACAGCTCGCCGATTTCCGGCAGGCTTTTCTGGGTCAGTTCCTTCGCCAGATACATCGCGATCTGCCGCGGCCGCGCGATATTCGCCGGACGCTTCTTCGAATACATGTCCGCGACCTTGATGTTGTAAAAGTCGGCGGCCGTTTTCTGGATGTTTTCCACGGATATCTGGCGGTTTTGCACCGTCAGCAAATCCTTGAGCGCCTCTTTCGTGACTTCGATCGAGATTTCGCGCCCGTGGAACTTCGAATACGCGAGGATCTTGCGCAGCGCGCCTTCGAGTTCGCGCACATTGGAGCGCAGATGCTTCGCGACGAAAAACGCGACGTCTTCATTCAGGCTCACGCCTTCCGATTGCGCCTTGCGCATCAGGATCGCGACGCGCATTTCCAGTTCGGGCGGCTCGATCGCGACGGTCAGGCCGGAATCGAAGCGCGAGATCAGCCGGTCGTCGATACCCGAGATTTCCTTCGGATACGTATCGCTCGTGATGATCACCTGAGCCTTGTTCGCGACGAGCGCCTCGAACGCGTAGAAGAATTCTTCCTGCGTGCGCGATTTGCCGGAGAAGAACTGGATATCGTCGATCAGCAGCAGGTCGAGCGAGTGGTAATAGCGCTTGAAGTCGTCGAACGCCTTGCGCTGGTACGCCTTCACGACATCGGACACATATTGTTCCGCGTGGATGTAGCGAATGCGCGCGCCGGCCTTGTCCATCAGCAACTGGTTGCCGATCGCATGGATCAGATGGGTCTTGCCGAGGCCGACGCCGCCGTACAGGAACAGCGGGTTATACGAGATGCCCGGATTGTCGGCGACCTGGATCGCCGCAGCACGCGCCAGCTGGTTCGCCTTGCCGGTGACGAAGTTGTCGAACGTGAGCACGGGGTTCAGCTTCGAGCGCTCGTACATCGAGTCGGTTTCGCCGTTGCCGGTGCCGGCGCCCGAACCCGGACGCCACGTGCGGCGCGCAGCGGCGGCTTCGTTGGCGTCGAGGCTGGGAAGATCGAGATCGGCGTGATCATCGGCCGCATGCATGGAGGCCGCGTGCGCGGCGTTGCCGTTGCCGGCACGCGCGGCGTGTGCGGCCTGAACGGCGCTCACGGCGGCATCGACGGCGGTGGCGCCGGAACTCATCTGCGGCGACATGGGACGCGACGGCTGCGGCGCGGCAGGTACACGCAAACCGGCCTTCGGATCGAGAACAAACTGGACATCGACCGGCGCCTGCCAGAAATCGCGTGCCAGATCGGAGATCCGGCCCGAGAACTGGCTCTTGACCCAATCGAGCTTGAAACGGTTGGGCGCAGCGATGCGCAAGGTATTTGCAGCGGCGTCGAAGGCGACCGGGGCCAACGGTTTGATCCACGTCACGTACTGCTGGGGCGTCAGCTCGCGCTCCAGCAATGCCGAACAGTGTTGCCAGAAATCATTCATCGAGTTGCTGTAATTTTAAGCACAGCGGTCCGCGGCCGCCCTTGCCGTAAATTTCGCGACAAGGCCCGGTACAGCCGAGCGGACAGGTTCCAGGTGCTTGTGCCACAAGGGTTTGGGCGGGGCAAGCGGGCCGGAGCGGCGTGCATGATTTTTGGGAAGTAAGGCGAGATTCTACCGCCAAAACCGCGCGCAAAGGGAGTTATCCACAGGGTCCGATCAAGCGGTGAGCCCGCGCCCAGCCTGTGGATCACCGCTCTAAACTATTGACGACCAAGAGAAAACCAGTTTAAATAGCGGGTTCCGCGAAAACCAATTTTTGAACCACCGGCCATTGCACTTTCCGCGATGCTCGCGCGGTTATTTCTCTGTCAAGTGAGAGCAACATGAAACGTACTTACCAACCTTCCGTTACCCGTCGCAAGCGTACCCATGGCTTTCGCGTCCGCATGAAGACCGCCGGTGGCCGCAAGGTGATCAACGCACGCCGCGCGAAGGGCCGCAAGCGCCTCGCCATCTAAGGCTGAAGCGCAGGTTTGCGACCATTGCGCGCTGTGTCCGAAGCCCGCGACGCCAGCCGCGCTGCGGGAACGGCAGGAGCGCCGCATCAGGGCTCGGTTCCGTTGCGAGCGCAAGCCGCCTTTCCCAAAGCCGCAAGGCTACTGAAAACGGATGAATTTTCATCCGTTTTTCGTTTGCGCCCGTGGCGCCGGACAGCTCATTTCGTTGTCTACTGCAGGCCGACAGGCAACGAAGCGCGCCTCGGTCTCGTGATCGGCAAGAAGTACGCGCCGCGCGCGGTCACCCGCAATCTGGTGCGCCGCATCGCGCGCGAAGCTTTCCGGCTGCGCCGCGCGGAGTTTGGCGGTTGGGACGTGCTGCTGCGGCTTCACACGAAGTTCGACCGGAAGGCGATGCCCGCTGCGTCGTCGCCACCGTTGAAAACGCTGTGCCGCAGCGAAATCGAAGCGTTGCTCGACAAGGCCGCTCGCGAAATCACCCGCCGCCAGGCGCCGCCGGCCGAACCGCCAGCAACGCCCGACGCACCCGCGACGGAATGACGCCCGCGTACAAACGCGCTGGCGCCGGTTGCTTCTCCACACAGCGCGGCGCACTCTGGCCGCACTTGCCATGCAAACGGTACTTTTCGCTTTACTGCGTTTCTACAAGGTTGCCGTGAGTCCCCTGCTCGGCAGCCGGTGCCGTTTTTACCCTTCCTGTTCGGATTACGCGCGCGAAGCAATCCAGTATCATGGCGCCGCGCGTGGTACTTACCTCGCCGCCAGGCGCCTGTGCCGCTGCCACCCGTTTTCCGCGGGCGGCATCGATCTCGTCCCGCCTCCCACTTCTGAAAAGCGCTGACGCGCCGTTCCATCGACACTGAGACAACGCATGGATATTAAACGCACCGTCCTATGGGTCATCTTCTTCATGTCAGCGGTCATGCTGTTCGACAACTGGCAACGCGACCACGGACGTCCGTCGATGTTCTTCCCGAACACGTCGGCCACGAAGACCGTTCCGGGCGCAGCACCGGGCACGACCACGCCGGGCACGCAGGCCGCTGATCTGCCGCAGGCCGCAACCGGCGCCGCGCCGGGCGGCGCGACCGCGCCCGCTACACAGGCAGCCGCCCAGCTGATCCACTTCCATACCGACGTCTATGACGGCGAAATCGACACGCGTGGCGGCACGCTGTCGAAGCTTTCGCTCGTGAAGGAAGGCGACGGCAAGCAGCCCGACCTGTACATCACGCTGTTCGACCACACCGCGACGCATACGTATCTGGCGCGCACGGGGCTCCTCGGCGGCGATTTCCCGAACCATACCGACATCTACACGCCGGTCGCCGGACAGGCGCACGACCTGACGGGCGATGCGAAATCGATGCAGATCAGTTTCGAGTCGCCGGTCAAGGGTGGCGTGAAGGTCGTGAAGACGTACACGTTCACGCGCGGCAGCTACGTGATCGGCGTCGACACGAAGATCGTCAACGTCGGCACCGTGCCGGTTACGCCCACGCTGTACATGGAACTCGTGCGCGACAGCCAGCCGGTCGACACGCCGCGCTTCTCGCACACGTTCATGGGGCCGGCGGTCTACACGGAACAGCATCACTTCCAGAAGATCGACTTCAGCGACATCGACAAGAACAAGGCGACGTTCGCGTCTTCCGCCGACAACGGCTGGA
>CALFSF010000033.1 GCA_937917025.1 uncultured Paraburkholderia sp. | reverse complement strand
GTGTTGGCGCGCGAGCGTTCGCTCTTGCTGAACCAGTTGCTGATGAAGATGAGCATCGCGGGCATCACGGCGGCTTCGACGATACCGAGCGCGAAGCGGATCACCATCAGCGAGGGAATGTTGCTGACCATGCCGGTGAGCGCCGCGCAGCAGCCCCACAGGATCAGGCTCCAGAACACGAGCTTCTTGACGCTGCGCCGCTCGGCGTAGATCGCGCCCGGGATCTGGAAGAAGAAGTAGCCGAGAAAGAACAGCGCGCCGATCAGCGACGACAGGCCCTTGCTGATGCCGAGATCCTGATTGATGCCGGCAGCGGACGCGAAGCCGAAGTTCGCGCGATCGAGATACGCGAGACTGTAGGTGATGAAAACGATCGGCATGATTGTCCACCAGCGGCGGATCGCAAGCGATGAAGTGGCCATGAGTGTCTCCCTGGTCCCCGATGAAATGGATGGGCGCGTTGCGCCTTCATGCACGTTCTAATGCAGCGTCTGCGACGCCGTGTGTGTCGATTGCCTTGTTGCCGCCAGCGTGCGCCCGCTTTCGAGCGCATCGAGTTCGGCGCGCGTCGGCAACCCTTCCGAATCGCCGATCACCTGGATCGCGAGCCCGCCGATGCGGTTGCCGCGCGCGACGGCCTCCGGCATCGTGCGCCCTTCCAGCAGCGCGCTGATCACGCCCACCGCGAAACCATCGCCCGCGCCCACCGTGTCGACGACCTTCGCCACCGGTTCGGACGCGATCACGCAGGCATCGTCGGCGGTGCACAGGAACGCGCCCTGCGCGCCGAGCTTGACGATGACGCCGCGCGCGCCCTGGTCGAGATAGAAGCGCGCGATGTCGTCGGGCTTCGTGTAGCCGGTCAGGATCTCGCCTTCGCCGATGCCGGGCAGCACCCAGTCGGCCTGCGCGGCGAGCGCGTTCAGCGTGGCGACCATCGTCTCGCGCGAAGGCCACAACGTCGGGCGCAGGTTCGGATCGAACGAAATCGTCCTGCCGGCCGCGCGCATTTCCTTCGTCAGATGAAAGGCCAGCTCGCACGAAGATGCGGACAGCGCGGGTGCGACACCCGTCAGATGCAGGTGGCGTGCCTGCAGCACGTAATCGGCCACGTAGTCGTCGACCGACAGATGGCTGGCGGCCGATCCCCTGCGGAAATATTCGACGGCCGGGTCGCTGCCGTCGTCGTTTTTCGACTTGAGCTGGAAGCCGGTCGGATAGCGCGTATCGGTCGTCACGCAGCCGGCGTCGATGCCTTCCTTCGCGAGCGTGTCGCGCACGTACTGGCCGAACGAATCGGCGCCGACCCGGCTCATCCAGCCCACCTTGAAGCCGAGCCGCGACAGGCCGATCGCGACGTTCAGGTCGGCGCCGGCGATGCGCCGGGTAAAGCGGGAGACGTCGGAGAGCGGGCCGGTTTCGGCCGCGACGAACATCGCCATTGCCTCGCCGCAGGTGATGACATCGAGTGCCGGTTTCATTGAAAAGTCCTTGCTGTGCTGTACGTTCCGGCCGAACCGCGCGGTAAGGCGCCGGCACGGCCTTGTGTGAAATCGCGATGTTTTACGACACTATGCGCCCGCGAGCCACGCGACATGGTGCGAAGCGTCGGCCTGGAGACGAGCGGTGTCGAACGGGAATTCGATGCCGCGCGGCACGTCGCGCGGCAGAAGCGGCAAAACGGCCGCGCAGACGGGATCGTCGGCGGCGGGCGCGACCGCGAAGCGTCGTGCGCCCTCGCCCGTCACCGCCTTGCAGTGAATGTATTCGAC
>CALFSF010000032.1 GCA_937917025.1 uncultured Paraburkholderia sp. | reverse complement strand
ATGCCGCCTGCGAGGCTCTTCGCGATCGTCATCAGATCGGGCACGACGTCGTGATGATGCATCGCGAACAGCTTGCCGGTGCGCGCGAAGCCGGTCTGCACCTCGTCGGCGATCAGCAGGATGCCGTGCTGCGTGCAGAGCTTGCGCAGCGCGCGCACGAATTCGGCGGGCGCGGGATTGAAGCCGCCTTCGCCCTGAACCGGTTCGAAAATGATCGCGGCGACGCGCTTCGGATCGATGTCGGCCTTGAACAGGTGCTCGATGGCGCGCAGCGAATCGGCGGTCGTGACACCGTGCAGCGGATTCGGAAACGGTGCGTGGAAAACATCCGACGGGAACGGCCCGAAGCCGGTCTTGTACGGCGCGACCTTGCCGGTCAGCGCCATGCCCATCATCGTGCGGCCGTGAAAGCCACCCGTGAACGCGATCACGCCCGGACGGCCGGTCGCGGCACGCGCGATCTTGATGGCGTTTTCGACGGCTTCGGCGCCGGTCGTGAAGAACGCGGCTTTCTTCGGATAGTCGCCAGGCGCGCGGGCGATGATCTTCTCAGCGAGTTCGACGTACGACGCGTACGGCACGATCTGATACGCGGTGTGCGTGAAATGGTCGAGCTGCTCGCGGATCGCGGCGACGATCTTCGGGTGACGATGGCCGGTGTTCGTCACGGCGATGCCTGCGGCGAAGTCGATGAAGCGGCGACCCTCGATGTCCCACAGCTCGGCGTTTTCAGCACGCTCGGCGTAGAAATCGCACATCACGCCAACGCCGCGCGGCGTGGCGGCGTCCTTGCGAGCCTGAAGTCCTGCGTTCTTGTTGTCGGCCATGGTCATCTCCTTCACATCCGGTTATCGGGCATACGCGGGAATACGCGGGGAACGGGCGGGATCGGTGGGGCCGCCCGTTGACAGCACATGCAGCGACTATAATCAGATTTGGCTCTAAACTTCAGAGCCATTTCGGTAAAAATACAGGAGCCAATCATGCGCGCGAGCGTCTTGTCGGACTGGCTGGCGCAGCGGCTGGACCGCGGCAACGGCCAGCCGGTTTACCGGCAACTGCACCGGCTGCTCCAGCAGGCGATCCTGTCGAAGGAACTGCCGGCGGGCAGCAAGGTGCCTTCGTCGCGGCTTCTCGCCGCCGAACTCGGTATCGCGCGCAATACGGTGACGCAGGTCTACGAGCAGCTCGCGCTGGAAGGCTATGTGACCTCGGCGACGGGGCGCGGCACGTTCGTCGCCGACAGCGCGCCGGATGAGATCGTCGGCGCGCCGGACACAGGCGCGGTGGGTCGCGCTTCCGCCGTCGCGTCGGTTCCGCCGGGTACATCCGCTCCGGTTTCTGTCACCGATCCCGCGCCGCAGGCCGCCGCGCGTGCGCTGTCCGCGCGCGGTGCGCGGCTGCTGTCGGGCGCGGGCGTGTCGAAGCGTCAGTGGGGCGCGTTCATGCCGGGCGTGCCTGACGTGACGCGTTTTCCGGCGCGCGTCTGGAGCCGTCTGCACAACAAGTACTGGCGCCGCATGCGGCCGGATCTGCTGACGTATGCGCCGGGTGGCGGTCTGCCGCTGCTTCGCCATGCGCTGGCCGAATATCTGCGCACGTCGCGCTCGGTGCGCTGCACGCCGGAGCAGATCGTGATCACGACGGGCATCCATCAGTCCGTGGATCTCGCCGTGCGTCTGCTTTCCGATCCCGGCGACGTGATCTGGACCGAGGACCCGTGCTACTGGGGCGTGCGCAGCGTGCTGCACGTGTCGGGCCTGCAGTCGCGCCCGATCGCCGTCGACGAAGAAGGCATCAACCCTTCATCCGGCGATCTCGCGCAGCCACCGAAGCTGATGCTCGTCACGCCTTCACATCAATATCCGCTCGGCATGGTGATGAGTCTCGCGCGGCGCCGGATGTTGCTCGAATACGCACGCCAGCATCAATGCTGGATTATCGAAGACGATTACGACAGCGAGTTCCGTTACGGCAGCCGGCCGCTCGCTTCGCTGCAGGGACTGGATACGGCGGGACAGGTGATCTATGTCGGCAGCTTCGGCAAGACGCTGTTTCCCGGGCTGCGCATCGGTTATCTGGTGGTGCCCGAAGCGCTCGCCGAGAGCTTCGCGACCGCGAGCGCGGAGCTGTATCGCGAAGGCCAGCTGCTGCAGCAGGCGGTGCTGGCCGAGTTCATCGCGGAAGGGCACTTCACGTCGCATATCCGCAGAATGCGCACGCTCTACGGGCAGCGTCGCGAGGCACTCCTCGACGCAGCCGGGCGCCGCTACGGTGATGAATTGCCGGCGGTGGGCGGCGATGCGGGGCTGCATCTCGTGATGCAGTTGCCGGAGGGCACCGACGATCGCGCGGTGGCGGCCGCGGCGCTCGAACGCAATATCATCGTGCGGCCGTTGTCGGGCTATTACGCCGAGCCGGCGAGCGCGCCTTCGGGTCTCTTGATCGGCTACGCGTGCGTGCCCGACGAAGAGATCGCGCCCGCGTTCGACACGCTAGCCGATGCAATCGACCCGACGCTCGTGCAATTCGCCGAGGCTTGAGACGAGGCGCGCGGCGAGACGCCGCGCCGCCCGCACGCGAGCGAGCGCATGCCCTCAAATCCGGATCAGCACCGCGCCAAGCGTGACGAGCGTACAGGCAACGATACGTCGCGCCGTGAGCTTTTCGCGCATCACGAGCCAGCCGATCAGCACCGCGAAAATCGTGCTGAGTTCGCGCAGCGCCGACACCATCGCGATCGGCAGATAGCGGTAAGCCTCGATGATGAAGCAGTACGCCGTGAGCGCGATGGCGCCGGAGAGGATGCCCTTGAAGACCTTTTCACGTCCGATGAAGAGGCCCCGGGCGCCGCCGCGCCACTTCCATACGAGCAGAAACTGCGGCACGTTCCAGATCAGGTAGACCCACATGATGTAGCTGAGCCCGTTGCCGGACACGCGCGCCCCGATGCCGTCGACGACCGAATACGTCGCGATGAAGAGTCCGGTCAGCAGCGCGAACGGCACGCTTTCGCCGGAGAAGCGCATGTTGCGGCGAAACGCGAGCGAGATGATGCCGCACGAAACGAGCGCGACGCCGGCCACGGCCAGCGGCTTGAGTTCCTCATGCGCGAAGACGAATGCGCCG
>CALFSF010000031.1 GCA_937917025.1 uncultured Paraburkholderia sp. | reverse complement strand
GAGGTTGCCCTTGTTCACCTCGTCGGCATCGACTTCGGGTTCGGCCGCTGCGATGGAGCCGATCACGGCGACGTTCGTGCGCAACCTCGGCAAGCTTGGCATCGTCGCGCGTTTTCGCGTCGTCGATTTCGCGCTGTATCAGAAGCGGCTGGATGCATTCGATTTCGACGCCACCACGATCCGCTATCCCGACGTGCAGGTGCCGGGCTCCGAGGAGATCGACCGCTTCGGCAGCAAGGCCGCGGATGATCCGGGCTCGGGCAACTATATCGGCCTGAAGTCGCCGGTCGTCGATTCGATCCTGAGCGCGCTGATCCAGGCGCAGACGCGCGAGCAGCTCGTCGACGCAACCCATGCGCTCGACCGCGTGCTGATGCATGGTTACTATGTGGTGCCGCACTGGTACAGCGCGACACACCGCGTAGCGTTCCGTCGCGGCATGGCATGGCCGAAGACGTTGCCGCTGTACTATTCGGCAAACGACTGGATTACGTCGACGTGGTGGTTCGAGCCCAAACCGTGACGCCACGCATCGCGCGTTCGCAGTTTCCTTCTGGTGTCGCCGTACGTCTTCAATTGCCCTGGACCCACGCCCTGGACGCTCGCCCATGTGGAGCTACATCCTCAAACGTCTGCTGTTGATGATCCCGACGCTGCTCGGCGTATTGACGCTGACGTTCGCCGTGATCCAGTTCGTGCCGGGCGGCCCGGTCGAACAGGCGGTCCACGATCTGCGCAAGGGCGCGGAGCAGGGCCCATCGTTTGGTCTGCGCGCCCATTCGGGCGTCGATGCCCAGCAGATCGCGCAACTCAAGGCGCTCTACGGTTTCGACAAACCCCCGCTCGAGCGCTACGTGTTGATGCTCAAACGCTTTGCGCGCTTTGATCTCGGGCAAAGCTATTTTCACCATCAAAGCGTGTGGTCGCTGATCGTGTCGAAGCTGCCGGTATCGATCAGCATCGGTCTCTGGACGTTCTTCCTGACCTATCTCATCTCCGTGCCGCTCGGTATCGCGAAGGCGGTGCGAAACGGCTCGCGCTTCGACGTCGCGACGAGCCTGCTGGTGCTGGTCGGCTACGCGATTCCCGGGTTCGTGCTCGGTGTGCTGCTCCTCGTGCTGTTTGGCGGCGGCTCGTTCCTGCAACTCTTTCCGCTGCGCAATCTCACCTCCGATAACTGGGAGCAACTGAGTATCGGCGGCAAGATCCTCGATTATCTGTGGCACATCACGCTGCCGATTTTCGCTTCGGTGATCGGCAGCTTTGCCGTCGTCACGATGCTGACGAAGAACGCCTTTCTCGACGAAATCCGTAAGCAATACGTGCTGACCGCGCGCGCGAAAGGTCTCTCGGAGCGGCGCGTGCTGTGGAAGCATGTGTTTCGCAACGCATTGCTGCCGTTGATCGTCGGCTTTCCTGGCGCGTTCATCGGCGCGTTCTTCACGGGCAGCCTGCTGATCGAGACGCTGTTCTCACTCGACGGTCTCGGCCTGCTGTCGTACGAATCGGTGGTGCGCCGCGACTATCCGGTCGTGCTCGGCACGCTCTATCTGTTCACGCTGATCGGTCTTGCGACCAAGCTGATTTCCGACCTGTGCTACGTCTGGGTCGATCCCCGCATTCAATTCGAACAACTGGAGCGCTGACTTGAGCCAGGTCGTTCCACGTACCCGTAACGAGACGGTTCGCGCGCTGGTGTCGCCGTCGCCGGCCCGACGCGTCTGGACGCGTTTCAGGCAGCAGCGCCTCGGCTACTGGAGCCTGATTATTTTCGTCGTGGCGTTCGCGGCAAGTCTCGCCGGGCCGCTGTGGTCGAACGACAAGCCGCTCGTCGCACGTTACGAGGGCCACCTGTACTTTCCGCTCTTCGAAACGTACCCGGAAACCACGTTCGGTGGCGACTTCCCGACGCCCGCGGATTATCTCGATCCGTACATCAGGCATCGCTTCGACGCGCCCGGTAATTTCGCGATCTATCCGCCGAATCCGTATTACTACGACACGCTCAACTATTTCTCGAAGGTGCCCAATCCCGCGCCGCCTTCGCGTGACAACTGGCTTGGCACCGACGACCGCGGCCGCGACCTGTTCGCGCGATTGCTGTACGGGTTTCGCGTGTCGGTGGAATTCGCGCTCGTGCTGACGTTCATCGGCACCGTGATCGGCATCTTCACGGGCGCGATACAGGGGTATTTCGGCGGCAGGACGGATATCGTCGGCCAGCGTCTCATCGAGATATGGAGCGCGATGCCCGAGCTCTATCTGCTGATTATTTTCGCGTCGATTTTCGAGCCGGGCTTCATCCTGCTGATCGTGCTGCTGTCGCTGTTCGGCTGGGTCGGCCTGTCGGACTACGTGCGCGCGGAGTTTCTGCGCAATCGCCAGCAGGATTACGTGCGCGCGGCGCGCGCGATGGGTCTTTCGAACTGGCAGATCATCTGGCGTCACGTGCTGCCGAACAGTCTCACGCCGGTCATCACGTTTTTGCCGTTCAGGATGAGCGGCTCGATTCTCGCGCTCACAAGCCTCGACTTTCTCGGCCTCGGTGTGCCGTCGCCGACGCCGAGCCTGGGTGAACTGCTCGCGCAGGGTAAGGCCAATCTCGACGCGTGGTGGATCTCGCTGTCCACGTTCAGCGTGCTCGTCGCCACGCTGTTGCTGCTCACGTTCATGGGCGACGCGCTGCGCAACGCGCTCGACACCCGCATCTCCGACGCGATGCGCGCGGGAGGCAACCAGTGAGCGGCGCGAACGCATCCACAAAACCGCCGTTCGCCGGGCCGCTGCTCGCGCTCGATCGCCTGCATGTGGCGTTCGGCGATACAGTCGCGGTCAACGACGTGACGCTGGCCATCGAGCGCGGCGAACGGGTGGCGCTCGTCGGCGAATCGGGCTCGGGCAAGAGCGTGACCGCACTGTCGATCCTGCGACTGCTGAGCGACGCGCAGGTGAGCGGCTCGATCCGCTTCAACGGCGAAGAGCTTCTGACGAAGAGCGAGCGCGACATGCGTGGCCTGCGCGGCTCCGACATCGCGATGATCTTCCAGGAGCCGATGTCGGCGCTCAATCCGCTTTACACGATCGGCGACCAGATTGCCGAGACGATCGTGATCCACGACGGCGTGTCGCCGCTCGAAGCGCGCAGGCGGACGGTCGCGCTGCTCGCGCGCACGGGCATCGCCGAGCCGGAGAAGCGCGTCAACAGCTATCCGCATCAGCTCTCGGGCGGCCAGCGCCAGCGCGCGATGATCGCGATGGCGCTGTCATGCCGGCCACGTCTGCTGCTCGCCGACGAGCCGACCACGGCGCTCGACGTGACGATTCGCGCGCAGATCGTCGAATTGCTGCTCGAACTCCAGCGCGACGAAGCGCAGAAGCGCGGCATGGCCGTGCTGCTGATCACGCACGACCTGAATCTTGTCCGGCATTTCGCGCAGCGCGTGGCGGTGATGGAGAAGGGCGAGCTCGTCGAAAGCGGACCGGTCGAGCAGCTCTTCGCGTCGCCACAGCATCCGTACACGCAACGTCTGCTGCAGAGTCGCCCGGAGCGAAACGTGATGCCGGTAATGCCGATCGCGCCGGTCATCCTCGATGCACGCGGTGTCTCAGTCGATTTCCGCACGAAGCTGCCGGGCATGGGCGGCTGGTTCCGCTCGGCGCATTTTCGCGCGGTGGCGGGCGCGGACGTATCGGTGAGGCAAGGCGAGACGCTGGGTATCGTCGGCGAATCGGGATCGGGAAAATCTACCCTCGCGATGGCGCTCCTCGGCCTGCAACTCACGGCCTCGGGGGAAATCGATTTCCAGGGCAGGGCGCTCGCCGCTTATCGGGGGCGCGAACGGACCGCGCTGCGCTCGAACATGCAGGTGGTCTTTCAGGATCCGTTCAGTTCACTTTCGCCGCGCCAGACGATCGAGCGGATCGTCGGCGAGGGTCTGGCGTTGCACCGGCCGCAACTGGGGGCGCAGGGGCGCCGCGAGAAGGTAATCTCGGTGCTGCGCGAAGTCGGCCTCGACCGGACGGTCCTGCAGCGCTATCCCCATGAATTCTCCGGCGGCCAGCGGCAGCGGATCGCCATTGCCCGGGCGCTGGTGCTGGAGCCGCGCCTGCTCGTACTCGACGAGCCGACCAGCGCGCTCGACGTCTCGATCCAGCAGCAGGTGCTCAAGCTCCTCGCCGGTTTGCAGCAGAAATACAACCTCGGTTTCGTATTTATCAGCCACGACCTCGCGGTGATCGGCGCGATGGCGCATCGGGTCGCGGTGATGCAGAACGGTTCTATCGTCGAGTCCGGGGATGTGGAGAAAATTTTTGCTGCCCCGACCCATCCTTACACACGAAAGCTCCTGAAAGCTTCGTTCGCTACCTGACATTCACCAATTGGGTGCGTCTCCCGATTGTATTTTTCTATTTGTTTTGACAGATAAATACTTACTGGCTAGTATCGACAAAACTTTCCGTATCCCACTGATTTTTAGGCAAAAAATACCGACCAATGCAGCACCGATCTTTAACCCAGGCTTGCACGCGCGTCGTCGCCGGGATGTTTATCGGCGTCATGATGGCTGCAGCTCCCGGCGCGTTCGCCGACGAAGTAAGCAGTATTAACCAGAACGCCTCATTTTCGATCCAGGATGGATCGAATGCATTGTCCACCTCCAGTTTGCAAAACCAGAGCGCCTCGTCGTCCAGCGATAGAGGCGCACGGTCGTTTCTTTCCGGCATGGCCGGAAAGGCTGGCGACGTCGTGGTGGGCGCGCTCAACATGATCGGGGTGCGTTACCGCTGGGGTGGCAACACACCGGATTCCGGTCTCGATTGCAGTGGGTTCGTGCGCTACGTGTTCCAGGACACGCTGGGCATGGCGCTCCCGCGTCGTGCCGAGGAAATGAGCCATGTCGGCGAAAAGGTTCGCATGAGCGAACTGAAGCCGGGCGATCTCGTGTTCTTCAACACGATGCGCCGCGCGGCGTCCCATGTCGGCATCTATATCGGTGACAACAAGTTCGTGCATTCGCCGTCCACGGGCAGCACGATCCGCGTCGACGATCTGGACGACCGTTACTGGGAAAAACGTTTCACTGGCGCCCGTCGTATCGAGACGTCGTTTACGGAACAGCAGGATCTACGTACGCGTGTGAACGCGACCATCGGCGGCAACTGACCGACATAACTGGTTGCGCGCGTTGCACGCATGAAAAAGCCCGCTTCGAAAGAATGCGGGCTTTTTTGCGCCTGGCGTTATCCCGTGATCGCGCAGACAGCACAACCGCCCGGGTAACCATCAGACTATGGGGCGTCCGGCCGCGAGTCTGCGCTGGAGTTCCGGCATGATCTTCGCGACGGCTTCCTCGCCGGCAAGGATCGCGGCGTTGCGCTGGCTGAAGTCGCTGCTGTTCATCGCGGCGAGATTCGGGCGGATCACGAAATCGGCGTACTTGTCGAGCTCGTAGGCCTTGATGGTCTGGCTCATGATCGTGAACGTCTGCATCAGCACGTCGAACGAGCTTGTCGTGAGCGCCGTTTCCGGGCGCGCCGAGATATCGACCGCGATCACGAAATCCGCGCCCATCCGGCGTGCGAACGAGGCCGGCACCGGGCTGACGAGGCCACCATCCACGTACTCGTGTCCACTGATCTTCACCGGCTCGAACACCGACGGCACGCTGCACGACGCGCGCACCGCGATGCCGGTATTGCCGCGCTGAAACAGGATCGGCTGACCGGTCTTCAGATCGGTCGCGACGATGCCAAGCGGCTTCGCCATCTTTTCGATCGGGCGATTGTTGAGCGTCGTGTTCAGGTAGTTCTGGAGCGCCACGCCCTGCAGGAAACCGCGCGTACGAAAGGGCATCGCCCAGTCGCTGATCGACGCTTCGTCCATCTTCAGCGCGAGCCGGTTCATGTCGATGCCGGTCATCCCCGAAGCGTACAGTGCGCCGACCACCGAGCCCGCGCTCGTGCCGCACACGAGGTCGATTTCGACGCTACGCGCTTCGAGCGCCTTGATCACGCCGATGTGGGCGAAGCCGCGCGCCGCGCCGCCGCCAAGCGCAAGGGCGACACGAAGCGGCCGGGGCGGTTTGCCGACGGGTGGGGGCGTGATCGCGACGGGGTTGTCCGTCGATCGAGTGGCGCCGGATTTGCCGCCGACGGTGTTGGACGTGCCCGATGGGGTCGCACACGCGGTAAGGACGGCGGATGCGGCGGCAAGCGAAAAATTGCGGCGGCTCAGGCGGGGGGATGACGGCTTCAACGATTTCTCCGGCGGCGGCGTCCATGCGGCCCGGTTCCGGGCGTATCGCGCGACAGGACGCGGCATTCGTTTCCACGCGATCGCCTCGGGCGACCGTACCGCGCCGCAATCGGGACGGCGGCGCGCGCACATCATAAAGCAAAGCACTGTCGTCGCGCGGTAACGGTGTGGGAAAACCATCGGCGCGGAACAGGTCGCGAACCGTTTTGCGGATGCGCCGCGATGTGCGTCGCGGGACCCGTCCGGCGCGGCGCGGGCGAGCGCAACCGCCGGGTATAATCGCGGTCTTGCATCTGTCGAGTCCACGCGCCGCGTCGCATACTGCATGCGCCGCATGGACGCGTTCCGCTTTCGCGCGTCGCGTCATCGCGTCATCGCCTCATCGCGTCATCGCGATGATGTCCGCGCGCCGACGCCAGCCTTCGAGTAACCGCACATGACCACACCCGTCCGTACCCGTTTTGCACCGAGTCCCACAGGCTTCATCCATCTGGGGAACATCCGCTCAGCGCTGTATCCGTGGGCGTTCGCCCGCAAGATGAAGGGCGCGTTCGTGCTGCGGATCGAGGACACCGATCTCGAGCGTTCGACGTCGGCCTCCGTCGACGCGATCCTCGACGGGATGAACTGGCTCGGTCTCGATTACGACGAAGGCCCGTTCTACCAGATGCAGCGCATGGACCGTTATCGCGAGGTCCTGAAGCAGATGGCCGGGAAGGATCTCGTGTACCCGTGCTACATGTCGACGGAAGAACTCGACGCGCTGCGTGAGCGTCAGCGTGCCGCGGGCGAGAAGCCGCGTTACGACGGCACGTGGCGCCCCGAGCCGGGCAAGGTCCTGCCGGTGCCGCCGGCCGGCGTCGAGCCGGTGCTGCGCTTCCGCAATCCGCTGACGGGCATCGTTGCCTGGGACGACGCCGTGAAGGGGCGTATCGAGATCTCGAACGAGGAACTGGACGACCTCGTGATCGCGCGTCCTGACGGCACGCCGACCTACAACTTCTGCGTGGTCGTCGACGATATCGACATGCGCATCACGCACGTGATTCGCGGCGACGATCACGTGAACAACACGCCGCGTCAGATCAACATCCTGCGTGCGCTCGGCGCCGAGCCGCCGGTCTATGCCCACCTGCCGACCGTGCTCAACGAAGAGGGCGAAAAGATGAGCAAGCGCCATGGCGCGATGAGCGTGATGGGCTATCGCGACGCCGGCTATCTGCCTGAGGCCGTGCTCAACTATCTCGCGCGTCTTGGCTGGTCGCACGGCGATGCGGAAATTTTTTCGCGCGACCAGTTCGTCGAATGGTTCGACCTCGAGCATCTCGGCAAGTCGCCGGCGCAATACGACCACGACAAGCTCAACTGGCTGAACGCGCATTACATCAAGGAAGCCGACAACGCGCGTCTCGCGGGTCTCGCGAAGCCGTTCTTCGGCGAACTCGGTATCGACGACGCAACGCTTGCCTCAGGTGCCGATCTGACGGCTGTCGTGGGTTTGCTGAAGGACCGTGCCTCGACCGTGAGGGAGATCGCGCAGAACGCCGCGATGTTCTACCGCGCGCCGGCTCCGGAGCCTGAAGCGTTGGCGCAGCACGTCACCGATGTCGTGCGTCCCGCGCTGGCCGATCTCGCTGCCGCATTGAAGAGCGCGGAGTGGACGAAGGAGGGTATCGCTGCCACGCTGAAGGCGACGCTCGGCGCGCACAAGCTGAAGATGCCGCAACTCGCGATGCCGGTGCGGCTGCTCGTGGCGGGCACGACGCACACGCCATCGATCGACAGCGTGCTGATGCTGTTCGGCCGTGAGGTCGTCGTGAGCCGCATTGAAAAAGCGCTTGCCTGAGCGAGCGGGTGCGATCCGGCGCGCGCGTGAATGCGTGCGCATGCGCTTTGAAAAAAGTCGCATGCGGTGACTCAAAGGGTATTTACAAAACGGGATTCGCTATCTACAATCTCGCTTCTGTTCTGCAAGGGGGTATAGCTCAGCTGGGAGAGCGCTTGCATGGCATGCAAGAGGTCAGCGGTTCGATCCCGCTTACCTCCACCATCAGAACAGAATGAAGTCTTCCGCGAGAGCGGTGGTTGTAGCAAAAAAGACTTCACAAACAGCGGTACGGCAGTTAGAATATCGTTCTTCGCTGTTGGCGGTAATTAGCAGCGAGAACAAGACAGAATCTGAAAAGATTATGTCCCCTTCGTCTAGAGGCCTAGGACATCACCCTTTCACGGTGAGTACAGGGGT
>CALFSF010000030.1 GCA_937917025.1 uncultured Paraburkholderia sp. | reverse complement strand
CCTTGTAGATCGCCGGCTGCCAGCGGCGGCACAGTTCCTTCAGCGTGCTGACGTCGAGGTTGCGATAGTGGAAAAAGCGCTCGAGGTCCGGCATCCAGCGCGCCATGAAACGGCGGTCCTGGCAGATCGAGTTGCCGCACATCGGCGATTTGCCGGGCGGCACGTAATTGCCGAGGAACGCGCGAATCTGTTCGGCCGCTTCGGCTTCACTGACCGTCGACGCGCGCACCCGGTCGATCAGACCCGAGCGGCCGTGCGTGTTCTGGTTCCACTGATCCATTCTGGCGAGCGTTTCGTCGCTTTGATGAATGGCGAGCACCGGACCTTCGACCAGCCTGTCGAGCGTCGAATTCGTCACGACGACAGCAATCTCGATGATGCGGTCCGTGTCCGGTTCGAGGCCCGTCATTTCCATGTCGAGCCAGATGAGATTCATGTCGCTGCGAACGAGCGGGGGCTGGCCAGCGGCGTCGGGGGTGTCAGTCATGAAGGCAACCTTGGTTGTTATCAGGCGGTGGGCGTTGCGTGCGCACGGCGCGCCCGAACGCCGCTGAAACAGTTCGTATAAGCACAACCCGCCAGCCGGCGGGAACAAACATATAATTCTCGCATAGATACCACGGACCTCCCGGATGCCTACTCTGTACTTCACCGTTCTGTTCGTGATCGCCGTCGTGGCGATGGTCGGAACCAAACTCTGGCTCGCGTCGCGGCAAACCCGCTTCGTGGCGGCGCACCGTGATCAGGTGCCGCCGCAGTTCTCCACGACCATCCCGCTGCCGGCGCACCAGCGCGCCGCCGATTACACCGTCGAGCGCACGCGCCTCACGATGGTGGAAATCGTCGTCAGCGCCGCGGTGCTGATCGGGCTCACGCTGCTGGGCGGCGTGCAGTCGCTCGATCTCGGCATCACCGGCTGGCTCGGCCGCGGCTACGGCGGCCAGATCGCGCTGGTCGCGGCGGTCGTCGCGATCACGAGCGTGATCGACCTGCCGTTCGACTACTACCGTCAGTTCGTGGTCGAAGACCGTTTCGGCTTCAACAGGATGAGCCGGCGTATTTTCTTTGTCGACCGTATCAAGGGTGCGTTGCTCGGCGCGGCGTTCGGTCTGCCGCTGCTCTTCGTCGTGCTGTGGCTGATGAACCAGGCGGGCAGCCTGTGGTGGCTGTGGACGTGGATCGTGTGGGTCGCGTTCCAGATGCTCGTGCTGGTGCTGTATCCGACGTTCATCGCCCCGCTCTTCAACAAGTTCGAGCCGCTGAAGGACGAAGCGCTGAAAAGCCGCATCGAGGCGCTGATGAAGCGCTGTGGCTTCGCCGCCAAGGGTCTCTTCGTGATGGACGGCAGCCGTCGTTCGGCGCACGGCAATGCTTATTTCACGGGCTTCGGCGCGGCCAAGCGCATCGTGTTCTTCGACACGCTGCTCGCGCGCCTGTCCGGCAACGAGATCGAAGCGGTGCTCGCGCATGAACTGGGGCACTTCAAGCGCCGTCACGTGATCAAGCGGATGGCGGTCACGTTCGCGATCAGCCTCGCGATGCTGGCGCTCCTCGGCTGGCTGTCGCAGCGCGTGTGGTTCTACGAAGGGCTGGGCGTGCGCCCGTCGCTCACGGGCGGCAACAGCGGGCTTGCGCTCGTGCTGTTCTTCCTCGCCGTGCCCGTGTTCCTGTTCTTCGTGACGCCGCTCGGCAGTCTCAGCTCGCGCAAGCACGAGTTCGAGGCCGACGCGTTCGCCGCCACGCAGACGGATGCCCAGGACCTCGTCAACGCGCTCGTCAAGCTGTACGAGGACAACGCGTCGACGCTCACGCCCGACCCGCTCTACACCGCGTTCTATTACTCGCATCCGCCGGCGTCGCAGCGGATCGACCGCCTGCTGCGGCACGCATGAGCGGCCGCTCGCCCAAAGCGGCCCGCGCCGCGGCCAGCGCGCAAAAGCAGGTACACGGTCTCGTCGTCGCGGCGCATGGCCGCCATTACCTCGTCGTGCCCGACGACGGCGGCGCGCCGCTGCAATGCTTTCCGCGCGGCAAGAAGAGCGAGGTTGCCGTCGGCGACAGCGTGACGTACGAAGCGGCGTCCGCCGACCAGGGCGTGATCGTCGCCATCGACGCGCGGCGCAACCTCCTCTACCGGTCCGACCAGTACAAGTCGAAGCTTTTTGCGGCGAACCTCGACCAGTTGCTGATCGTGCTCGCCACCGAGCCGCATTTCAGCGAGGACCTGCTCGGCCGCGCGCTGGTCGCGGCCGAAGCCAACGAGTTGAAGCCGCTCATCATGCTGAACAAGACCGACGTCGAGGCCGCGCTTCCGGGCGCGCGCAACCGGCTCGCACGCTATCGCGAACTCGGGTATCCGGTCGTGGAAGTGTCGATCAGGACGCGCCCCGACGAGGCCCGCGCGGCACTCGGCGAACATCTGAGCGGCCATTCGACGCTTCTGCTCGGGCAGTCCGGCATGGGCAAATCGACGCTCGTGAACCTTCTGGTCCCGAACGCGGAAGTCGCGACGCGGGAGATCTCGACCGCGCTGAACAGCGGCCGCCATACGACCACGTACACGCGTCTTTATCCATTGCCCGAAGGCGGCTCGCTCACCGATTCGCCCGGTTTCCAGGAATTCGGCCTGCACCACCTGACCGAAGGGCGCCTCGAACGCGCGTTTCCGGAGTTTCGTCCGTTGCTGGCGGATTGCCGCTTCTATAACTGCCATCATCTGCACGAGCCGGGCTGCGCGATCCTCGAAGCCGTCGCCAACGGCCGCATCGCGCGCGAACGCCATGCGCTCTATGCGCAACTTGTCCACGAAGCCAGCCAGATCGTGCGCTAGGCGCCGACTGCCCCCCGCCATGCTGAAGCTGATGCGCGCCCCGAACGTGGTGACCGGACAGCACTGGATCAACGTGCTGTCGGCGGCGGGCGTCGCGTGCGAGTTGCACAACCGCTATCTGAACGGCGCGCTGGGCGAGATTCCCGCGGAACAGTGCGCGCCGGAACTGTGGCTCGTCGACGAGCGCGACGAAGCGCTCGCGCGCCGGCTGATCGACGCGGCCTCCCGCGGTCCTGCCGCTGGCGCGCCGGCGTGGCGTTGTGCCCAGTGCGGAGAGACGCTGGAAGCGCAGTTCACGGTGTGCTGGCAATGCGGGACCGCGCGGGATCCGCTTGACGGCTGATCACTGCTGATTTGATTCGCAGGCAAAAAAAAGGCCGGGGTTCATTCCGGCCTCTTTGACTTTGCGACTGATGGTTCCCGGCCGCGAAACTCACGCAAGCCACACGGCGATCGTCAGCATGAGCAGGATGATCATCCACAGGATAACCGCGCGCCACACCAGCCCGACGGCGGATTGCAGCGTGCGCGGCGTGCAGTCGTCGCCGACCTGCATCGGGCCGCCGTCGCCGGTCGAAAGCGCATCGAGACTCGACGGCTCGGCAAGCGGCCCGCTCAGACGCGCGCCAAGCGCACCGCTGCCCGCGGCGAGCAGGACGCCATCGTTCGCATCGGGCCACTGCCGCGCATGATTGCGCCACGCATAGATCGCATCTTCGAAGTTGCCGACGATCGCAAAACCCAGCGACGTCAAACGCGCCGGAATCCAGTCGATCACGAAAAACGCCCGCTGCGCGAACGTCGAAAAAGCCGGCGTGCGGTCATCGGCCGGCTTCGACCACGTCCGCGCGAGATATTCGGCGATGCGATACAGCACCGCGCCAGCCGGGCCGACCGGCACGAGAAACCAGAAAAACACGCCGAACACGTGACGATGCGACGCGATCACCGCGTAAATCAGCGTGTGACGCACGATCTCGCTGACCGGCATATCGACGGTCTCGAGGCCAGTCCATTCATTGAGGATTTCGCGCGCGCGCGGCACGTCGTCGTTGTTGAGCGCGAGATGGATGTCGGTGAAATAGTGACTGAATTGCCGGAAACCGAGCGTGAAGTACACAATCACGACGTTCCAGAGGAACGCGAGCACGAAGTTGATCTCGTACAGCACGTAGTAAACGGCGCCAACGAAGAGCGTCCACGGCAGCACCACCACCAGCCAGGCGAGGATTCCGTGCTTCGGCTTGCCGGCATCGAAGCCGTGCGCGGCAGACTCCGCATGGTACTGAAGCAGCGCCGACACCGGATTGTTGGGCGACAGCGCCCGTAACTGTTCGATGATGAGAGCCAGCAATACGGAGAAAAATGTCATGCGGTGCGCCGTGCTATTCGGGTTTATGCGATTGTTTTATAACGATAGCACAGGGTCGGATGAGCCTGAGCGTGCAAGGGGCGCAAACGCCCGGAGTGCAAGACGGTCTTTCGGGTCAGGCCGCGAGGAAACGATAGAAATTGCGCAACATGCCCGCCGTTGCGCCCCAAATGAAGTGATGACCGCCCGATTCGCCACGCGGATAGGGCATCGCAAAAAAACGACGCTCCCCGCCTTCCCAGCGAAACACGCGGACTTCGTGACGCGCCGGATTCATCAGAAAGGCGAGCGGCACTTCGAAGATGTCGGCAACTTCGAGCGTATCGGCTTCGACCGTGAACGGCGGATGGACGAGACCGACCACCGGCGTGATGCGAAAGCCGGTGCCCGTCAGGTAATCGGGCAGCGAACCCAGCACTTCGACGCGCGCCGGGTCCAGCGCGACCTCTTCGTGCGCTTCGCGCAGCGCGGTTGCGGTCGCGTTCGCATCCCAGGACTCCCGACGGCCACCCGGAAAACTGATCTGGCCAGCATGATCGTTGAGATGGTCGGCGCGTTGCGTCAACAGCACGGTAAGCCCTTCATCGCGCACGACGAGGGGCACCAGCACGGCGGCCAGCCGCGGATCGCCGTCACGCAGACGCGTTTCCACAAGCGGCTCCGGCACCCACGCGAGCGTCCTCTCAAAACGCGCGCGCAGACCGTCGGGCGTCAAACGTTCCGGCGTAACGACGGGCAGATCGATACCCGTCGATTCGACGGGCAGGGCTTCGGGTTCAAAAACGGGACGGGTCAACGGGTTTCCCGGAATGGGCGAATGAATTGGACAGGACGCTATTCTGACGTATCAAAGAAAAAAGCACCCGCGAGGGGTGCTTTTCCTTACAGCATTTACAGGTTTTACGCCTGGGAAGCAGCGCGGTCTTTCGAGACCAGCTTTTCCTTGATCCGGGCCGACTTGCCCGAACGCTCGCGCAGGTAGTACAGCTTTGCGCGACGCACGTCACCACGACGCTTCACGACGATGCTTGCCAGCAGCGGCGAGTACGTCTGGAACGTACGCTCGACGCCTTCGCCCGACGAAATCTTGCGGACGATAAACGACGAGTTGAGGCCACGATTGCGCTTTGCAATCACGACGCCTTCATAAGCCTGCACACGCTTGCGCGTGCCTTCAACCACGTTCACGCTGACGATCACCGTATCGCCAGGAGCGAATTCGGGGATGGTCTTCTCGCCGAGGGCGCGCGCGATTTCTTCCTGCTCGAGTTTTGCAATCAGATTCATCACTGACTCCTATGTCCATCTTGTCGGCGTTCGTACCTGCCTTGCGCTGGCGTTGCCTGTTGCGCGCGGCTACGGCCCCGATAGAGGATGGGTTCACATCTGGCGCCGCACACGCATGCGCGACACCGCCTGGTGCTCACTCGGAATCGCGAAGGCTTACGCCTTCGACGCTTCTTTCGCGAGACTTGCAAGCCATGCCTCATCGGCACGGCTCAACATCTTGTTCTTTCTGGCGCGCTCGATCAGATCGGGGCGCTTGACTACCGTGTTGCGTAGCGCTTCGCGCCGGCGCCACAACTCGATTTCCGCATGATGGCCGCCGAGCAGCACATCCGGTACGCGCACGCCGTCGTATTCTTCGGGCCGCGTGTAATGCGGACAATCCAGCAGCACATCGACGAAACTGTCCTGCACCGCCGACTGCGAATCGTTCAGCACGCCTGGCAACTGACGCACGACGGCATCCATTAATGCCATCGCCGGCAACTCTCCACCGGACAGCACGAAATCACCCAGACTGACTTCTTCATCGACGACCCGGTCGATCAGGCGCTGGTCGATCGCTTCGTAGCGACCGCACAGCAGGATCAAACCCGGTTGCTGCGCGAACTGCATCACGCGATCGTGATTGAGCGTGGCGCCCTGCGGCGACATCATGACGACGCGCGCACCGGTCACACCCTGCTCCGCCTGCGCGGCTTTCGCAGCGCCGATCGCATCTTCAAGCGGCTTTGCGAGCATGACCATGCCGGGACCACCGCCGTACGGGCGATCGTCGATGGTGCGGTAGTTGTCGGTCGTGAAATCGCGCGGATTCCACGTACGCAAACCGTATCGCTGCTGCTTCGCCGCCCGGCTGGTGATACCCCAGTCGGTCAATGCGCGAAACATGTCAGGAAAGAGCGTGACGACATCGAACTGCATCGCTCTCCCCATTCAGCGAATCGTGCCCAATACCGTAATGCCGGTACCGCGATTAATAATCGGCTTCCCAGTCGACGACGATCTGCTTCGCCGCCTGATCCACCGTTTTGACATAGACGCCGACAAACGGAATCAGACGTTCGCCGGTAGCCGGCTTGCCGTCTTTCCCCGTGGCCGGGTACTCGATGCGCAGCACCGAATGCGCACCGTTGTCGATCATGTCGGCAACCGTGCCCAGCGCGACGCCAGATTCGTTGACGACATTCAGGCCGAGCAGGTCGACCCAGTAAAATTCGTCGGCCTCGAGCGCCGGGAAGTCGCTGCGGCGCACGTACACGCTGTGACCGCGCAGCGACAACGCCACGTCGCGATCAGCCGTGCCGCCCAGTTGGGCAACGATGCTGTCGCTGTGTACCTTCGACTGTAGAACGGGGGCGGAGCGGCGCTCGCGGCCTTTCAGCAGCCACCAGCGTTTTGCGCTCAGCAACGCGTCACCGCCGCGCCCGGCGTCCGCATGCGCGGCCACCTTCACCCAGCCCTTCAGGCCGTACGCGTCGACAATTGCACCGACTTCGACAGCGTCGTCCGGCCAGCTTTCCGCCGATTCAGCGCGCATTTCTGCTGCAACCGGATCGGCCGCTGCCGGTGCAACCCGCGCTGCCGGCTTGCGGACAAAAGCGCCAAATGAAGCTTCGCCACGGTTCGCGGTTTTGCTACGGCCTGAGCCGTCGGAATCACGCGTGGACATGGGTCAACCTCACAACCCTCTTCGGGCCAGCTTCAGACAATACGTGCGCACCCGGCACGCCGCACAGTTCGCGCGACACGCCCGCGATGCGCATGCTGACTACCATCAGGCAGCCGGCTGCGCCTTTTGCGCTTCCTTCACGAGACGCTGGACGGTCGGCGACAGTTGCGCGCCAACGCCTTGCCAGTACGTCAGACGATCTTGAGCGATACGCAGCGACTCACCCTTCGTAGCGACCGGGTTGTAGAAGCCAACGCGTTCGATAAAGCGGCCGTCACGACGGTTACGCGAATCGGTTGCGACGATGTTGTAGAACGGGCGCTTCTTGGAGCCGCCACGAGCCAAGCGGATGATGACCATACTGGAATCCTTGAAATCCGGGGTTCGAAACCACTGAAACGCGAGATTATAGCCCGAAAGCAACGCCATAACAAACACTTACGGGGATAAACTGCAAGACCAGGTCGCTGCGGCGAGACATCGCGTTCCGCGCGGCGGCATCGGGCTCGCCCGGTTATCCATGCGGGAGGCACATGAAAACTGCTTTGCTGACGATATTCCGGTTCCGGCCTGGATGCCCGCGCGGCCGGCAGGCCTGGCTGTCCTTCATCGCATTTTTCCTGTTGAATCTGGCGGCAACCGCCGTCACGGCAGCGCCGCTGCCCGTCGGGCGGATCAAGCTGCCGCCGGGATTTCACATCGAGGTACTGGCGGACAACGTACCCTCGGCGCGCGAAATGGCCCTGTCGCCGAAGGGCATTCTGTATACAGGGAGCATGGACGGTCACGTTTATGCGCTGGAGCTGCGCGACGGGCGCGTCGCCGCCCGCCATGTGATCGCGTCCGGACTCGACATGCCGGCGGGCGTCGCGTGGCGCGACGGGGCGTTGTACGTGTCGGCGGTATCGAAGATTCTGCGCTTCGATGCGATCGACGACCATCTGGCCGATCCGCCAAAGCCGGCGATCGTCACGGATAAATTGCCCACCGGGCACCACCACGGCTGGAAATTCATCGCGTTCGGGCCCGACGGCAAGCTGTATGTGCCGCAAGGCGCGCCCTGCAACATCTGCCTGCCCGATCGCGACCATTACGCGATGCTCGGCCGCATGAACGCCGATGGCAGTCACTACGAAACGATCGCGCGCGGCATTCGCAACACGGTCGGCTTCGCGTGGCATCCGGTAACACACGAACTCTGGTTCACCGACAACGGCCGCGACATGCTCGGCGACGATCGCCCCGACGACGAGCTCAATCGCGCTCCGCGCAGCGGCATGGATTTCGGCTATCCGTTCTGCCATGCGGGCGACATCGCCGACCCGGAATTCGGCAAGGACCATCCGTGCAGTGAATT
>CALFSF010000029.1 GCA_937917025.1 uncultured Paraburkholderia sp. | reverse complement strand
ATCGTCAAAACGCTAAGCAACTGGTTGGAAACCGAGGAACGCGACCGTAGCGAAGCCTTCCTTGCCTCGTCTTCGGATATCGTTCAACTCGAGCAACGCATCCGTTCACTCGAAAGAAACGGCTACTCGCTGTAAGTAAGCGTCTGGCCCGTTGCCGCCGCCCCGTGCGGCCTGCGTAGTGCGCAAAAAGTCAAAGCCCCGTATCGTCGGGGCTTTGTCGCATCTGGAGCCAGGCAAGCGCATGCTGTCGTCACGATCGACTAGCCGGAACGATGCGCTCACGGTAAGGTGAAGCGTTTTCTGCCGCGTGCCGACAGGGCCGCCGGCGTCCCGACACCAACTAAAACAGTCAACCGACCATGCTCCTGCGCCAATCGATCCAATCCGTGTTCCTGGGTGTTGCCGCGTCGCTGGTGACGTCGGCGGCTTTCGCCGCCTCGGGCGGTCAACCGCTCGTGCTGGATACTCAACGCGGCATCAGCGACGGCCACAGCGGGACCGTCCTGCAAACCGCGCCGCTATCGCACGCGCCGATCGTGCAGGCGCAGCCGATTGCCGCGCCCACTGAACTCTCAACGAATTCATCGACGCCGATCATCGTCGCGCCTTATGTCGACGTGCAGGCCGGCGGCGGTTCGTCACATCCGTATCCCCAGCCGCGTCCACAACCCCGCTCGCAGCCTCGCCCGACGCCGCAGTCGCATCCTGTGCCGTCACAATAGGGCGCTGTACGCTTCGCTTCGATTCCGGACGGGATGCTGGTCCGCGCGATCTGAACGCTACGTACACCGACGACTTCGCGTGCAACGCCGCGACGCTCGGTAAATAATCAAAGGCACGAGGACACGCGGTGCGATATGTGTCCGCTCGTCCCGAATCTTCGACCGACGCGCGCTTCGTATCTGGTTAGAGGCTCAGTCGCCGCGATATTCGATCTTGAACTGCGCTGCCTTGTCCTGCCCGAGCGCATCGACGAGCCAGGGGAGCGCCTGCTTCAACATCGCCGGCAGCGTGTAGGGCGGATTCAGGATGAACATCCCGCTGCCGAAGAGTCCAAAACCATCCGTAGGCGGATTGCCGACCGTCAGCGAGACGTGAAGCCAGTTTTTGTCCTGCAGACGCTTCAGCTGGTCGGGAAACCGCTGCGACTCCAGACGTGTGACCTGCGGATACCAGACGGCGTACGTGCCGGTCGCGAAGCGCGTCAGGCTTTCCTCGACGCATCTGAGCGTGCGCGTGTAGTCGCGTTTGTCCTCATAGGACGGATCGATCAGCACGAGCGCGCGGCGCGGTGGCGGAGGCAGCAACGCCTTGATGCCATCGAAACCATCGCCGGCATACAGCACCGCGCGCCGGCCGGCGTCGCGAAAGTTATGCCGCAGCACGTCGATCTCGGTGGTGTGCAGCTCGAAGAGGCGCATGCGGTCCTGCTCGCGCATCAGCCGCCAGGCGAGATAGGGCGAACCTGGGTAGTAGCGCAACTCGCCGTCGGCGTTCAACGCCGAGACTTCATCGACATAGTCCGCCAGCATCGGGGGCAGGTCGTTGCGCGTCCACAGCTTGCCGATGCCGCTTTCGAATTCGCCCGTTTTGGTCGCGTAGCCTTCCTTTAACGAGTAGACCCCCGCGCCGGCATGCGTATCGATGTACCAGTAGGACTTGTCCTTCTGGGCAAGATAGCGCAGCAACTGGATAACGACGGCGTGTTTCAGGACATCGGCGTGATTGCCGGCGTGAAAGGCGTGACGGTACCTGAGCGTGCCGACGCCGGCCTGGCCCGGCTGCTGGAAAGAATGCGCGAGCCGACGATGACTTCGGGCGCGGCCTGCGCGAATGCCCGAATAGCGAACGCGGAATGCGCCGAACCGGACAAGCGGCCCTGGCGCGGCGCCGGTGCTGCAAATGCCACCGATAATGCAGGCGCGGGCCGCGTATTGTACGCGACGCCGCGCTGCCTCCGGCCTCGCGGCCTCATACATCAGCATACGTCAGCACATGCGACGCCTCGACCCGGGGCGCGCGTCAATCACGCATTCACTCGGCGGCGTCGCCGACAATCGCTTCGATCTTCTGTTTCACCTCAGGCGTGATCTTTTCGACAACGTCCCGCGCCTTCATGTTCTCGGCAATCTGCTCGACACGCGACGCGCCGGTAATCACCGTACTCACATTCGGGTTGGTGAGAATCCACGCGATGGCAAGCTGGCCGACCGTGCAGCCGAGTTCGTCCGCAACCCCACCAAGCTTGTCGACGATGCCGTTCTTGCCCGCATCCGTAACCTGCTTGCGCAGCCAGTCGTAACCCTGCAGTTGCGCCCGGCTGTCCGACGGCACGCCGTCGCGATACTTGCCGGTCAGAAGACCCGAAGCGAGCGGGCTCCACGTCGTGAGGCCAAGGCCGATGTCTTCATACAGGCGCGCGTATTCCTGCTCGACACGCTTGCGATGAAACAGGTTGTATTGCGGCTGCTCCATGACAGGTTTGTGAAGATGATGCCGCCCGGCGATTTCCCAGGCCGCGCGAATTTCGTCGGCGCTCCATTCGGACGTGCCCCAGTACAGTGCCTTGCCGCGCGTGATCATGTCGCTCATCGCCCAGACGGTTTCCTCGACCGGCGTGTTCGGATCCGGGCGGTGGCAGAACACCAGATCGACATAATCGAGTTGCAACCGCTGCAGCGACGCATCGATGGCGTTCAGCAGATATTTGCGATTGAGCGTGTGGTATTGATTCGGCGCTTCCTGCAGACCCCAGAAGAACTTTGTCGACACCACGTAGCTGACACGCGGCCACGCCAGTTCTTTCAGCGCCTGACCCATGATTTCTTCCGACTGGCCGCCCGCATACACCTCGGCGTTGTCGAAAAAATTGACCCCCGCGTCCCGCGCGGCCGCCAGCGATTCCCGCGCGGCCCGGCGATCGACCTGATTGCCGTACGTCACCCATGAGCCGATAGACAGTTCGCTGACCTGCAGCCCGGAACGTCCGAGTCGTCGATAGTTCATGCATTTCTCCTTCGTGAGTGGTTCAACAGAAGCCGGGCCCATGCTGAGACCGCGCGGCGCCAGAATCGAACAGCTTAAACCGATCCGCATTTATGCGTGAAACCGGGTGCTTCATGCACAATAGCGGAATTGGCCGCAGTGCAGCATCCGGCCGGACGGTATATGCCTTTCGGCCGGCTTTGCGCCGCCTGCGCGACATGGTTTCATTGCTCATCTATTGCATGGAGGTTCTGGATGTCGTCATCGAATACGAGTCTGAATGGGAAAGTCGCGGTCGTCACCGGCGCGGCGAGCGGCATCGGAAAGCAGATTGCCCTGACGTTGTCGGCCGCGGGCGCGGCAATCGCCATTGCGGACCTGAACCAGACCGGCGCGGACGCCGTTGCCGCGGAAATCAACAAGGCGGGCGGCAAGGCGATCGGCGTGGCCATGGACGTCACGAACGAAGACGCGGTCAACCAGGGTATCGACAGGGTCGCGGCTGAGCTGGGCTCGGTCGACATTCTCGTCTCGAACGCCGGCATCCAGATCGTCAATCCGATCGAGAACTATGCGTTCTCCGACTGGAAGAAGATGCAGGCCATTCATGTCGACGGTGCGTTCCTGACCACGAAGGCCGCGCTCAAGCACATGTACAAGGACGACCGCGGCGGCATCGTGATCTACATGGGTTCGGTGCATTCGCACGAAGCCTCGCCGCTGAAGTCGGCGTATGTCGCGGCAAAGCATGCGTTGCTCGGTCTTGCGCGCGTGCTCGCTAAAGAAGGCGCGAAGCACAACGTCCGTTCGCACGTCGTGTGTCCGGGCTTCGTGCGCACGCCGCTCGTCGACAGGCAGATTCCGGAGCAGGCAAAGGAACTCGGCATCAGCGAAGAAGACGTGATCAAGCGCGTGATGCTGGGCGGCACGGTCGATGGCGTGTTCACCACGGTCGAAGATGTCGCGCAAACGGTGCTGTTCCTGTCGTCGTTCCCGACGGCTGCACTGACAGGCCAGTCGTTCATCGTCAGCCACGGCTGGTACATGCAATAAGGAGCGCGCATGGCGCAACGCAATGTGAAGCAGGCTCGCGCGGGCGCGGCGCAAGAGGTGGGCGGCGGGCAGGCAGGTTCCGCCGCCGACGCCCGCGCCGGCCGGCGCATCTCGCTGCCGCGGTACGAAACGGTCGCGCTGATGCTGCAGGGCGGCGGGGCGCTGGGTGCCTATCAGGCTGGCGTCTATCAGGGGCTCGACGAAGCCGGCATTCATCCGGACTGGGTGGCCGGCATTTCGATCGGCGCGCTGAACACCGCGATCATCGCCGGCAACGCGCCGGAGAATCGCGTGGCGCGTCTTCTGGAATTCTGGGAGACGATCTGTCAACCGGCGTTCGGGCCGCCGCTACCCCCCTTTATCGAGCACGCGTTCTTCAACTCCACGGATGCGGTACGCAAGGCGTTCACGGCCATGCAGGCAGTCGGTGCGCTGGTGGAAGGGCAAAAAGGCTTTTTCGTGCCGCGGTTTCCGCCGCCGATGCCCACGATCTCAGGCGCGCCGCAGGAGGCGAGCTACTACGACACCACACCGCTGAAAGCGACGCTCGAACGGCTCTGCGATTTCGACCGGATCAATGCGCGCGAGATGCGCGTGTCGGTCGGTGCGGTAAACGTCGGCACCGGTAATTTCGCGTACTTCGACAACACGCATATGAAACTGCGTCCCGAGCATTTCATGGCGTCGGGTGCGTTGCCGCCGGGTTTTGCCGCGGTCGAGATCGATGGCGAGTATTACTGGGACGGCGGGCTGATGTCGAATACGCCGCTTTACGAGGTCGTGCAGACCACGCCTCGCCAGGACACGCTCGCGTTTCAGGTCGACTTGTGGAGCGCGCGAGGGCCGGTGCCCGACAGCATTACCGACGTCCAGGGCCGCATGAAGGACATCCAGTATTCCAGCCGCACGCGTCTTGTCACCGACATGCTCCAGCGTTCGCAGCGGTTTCGCCACGTGCTGAAGGAAGTGCTGGAGCGCGTCGCGCCCGAGCATCGTGAGGACGCCTGGTGCAGGCTCGCCGAAGAGCTGTCGTGCTCGAAGCGCTACAACGTGATCCATTTGATCTACCGGCACAAGGAATACGAAGGCCACTACAAGGACTATCAGTTCGGCCTGTCGACGATGCGTGAACACTGGGAAAGCGGCCTCGTCGATATTCGCCGGTCGCTCGCGCAACCCGACTGGCTTGCGATGCCCGACAACGATGCAGGCTTCATCACGCACGATATTCATCGCGACGCGCGGTGAACCTGTCCCCGGCGCATCGTCGACGGATGGCCCTGGCGTCGCGAAGCACGTAACGGCTGCGCAATAAAAAACGGTGCCCATATCGATGGAGCACCGTTTTTTTAAACATCGGCAACGCGTATCAAGGCATCGGAGGCGGTATGCACATTGCCAGACCGCCCGCCTGCATCGACCGACTCTCTTACTTCAGCACGTGCGCAACCGCGTTCGCGACGACGTCGAGATTGCGCGTGTTCAGCGCGGCGACGCAGATACGGCCGGTGCTCACGGCATAGATACCGAATTCTTCGCGCAGACGGTCCACTTGCTGTGCCGTCAGACCCGAATACGAGAACATGCCGCGCTGTGCGTTCACGAAGCTGAAATCGCGTGCGACGCCCGCTGCCTGCAGGCGCTCCACGAGGCCGTTACGCATCGCGCGGATACGGTCGCGCATTTCGCCGAGCTCCGTTTCCCACGTTGCGCGCAATTCCGGCGAGCCGAGTACGGCGGCGACGACCGAACCGCCATGCGTCGGCGGGTTCGAGTAGTTCGTGCGGATCACGCGCTTCAGCTGCGACAGCACGCGGGTGGCTTCTTCCTTGCTTGCCGTGATGATCGACAGTGCGCCGACGCGTTCGCCGTACAGCGAGAACGACTTCGAGAACGACGACGACACGAACACGTTCACTTCCGACAGCGCGAAGAGGCGCACGGCGGCCGCATCGGATTCGATGTCGTCGCCGAAACCCTGATAGGCGATGTCGAGGAACGGCACCAGGTTGCGCGCCTTCACCACTTCGACGATCTGCAGCCACTGTGCGGACGTCAGGTCCACGCCGGTCGGGTTGTGGCAGCACGCGTGCAGCACGACAACCGTGCCGGCCGCGTAGCTGTTCAGCGCCGAGAGCATCCCTTCGAAGTTCACGCCGTGCGTGGCGGCGTCGTAGTACGGGTACGAGACCACTTCGAAGCCTGCGCCTTCGAACAGCGCGCGATGGTTTTCCCAGCTCGGGTCGCTGATGGCGACCTTCGCGCCCGGGTTCACGCGCTTCAGGAAGTCCGCGCCAATCTTCAGCGCGCCCGTGCCGCCCAGGGCCTGCGCGGTCACGACGCGGCCCGCGGCGATCAGCGGCGAGTCGTTGCCGAGCAGCAGCTTTTGCACGGCTGCGTCATAGGCCGCGATCCCTTCGATCGGCAGGTAGCCGCGCGGCAATGCCGCTTCGATACGCGCCTTTTCCGCGTCGCGCACCGCGCGCAGCAGCGGAATCTTGCCTTCTTCGTTCGTGTAGACGCCCACGCCCAGGTTCACCTTGGTGGTACGGGTGTCGGCGTTGAAGGCTTCGTTCAGGCCCAGGATCGGGTCGCGGGGAGCAAGTTCGACAGCAGAAAAAAGAGACATGATGGTTCGGCAGTAGTGAAAGGAGGGGCGGGCTTCCAGCCTGGCCGGTCGGACAGACATCGCGGACAGAGGCGCAGAGGCGGGCGCGCAGCTTGCCATTGTAGCGAATCCCAGGCCGCTCCGGGACGCGCCGCCGCCGGTTCCACCCGCCGCCGCTCCAGACTCGCACCCGGTCCGCGAATCGACAAGAGGCTAAAATAGTCCTTTGCTTCCGGCTGAGGATGCCGCTCCCATGTCCGAACACCATCTGCGCGAAGTCGATAACACCCTCGACGAATCGAAATTCGTCACGTTCGAGGGCTCTCCGTTCCAGCTTTACCAGCCGTTCCCGCCCGCCGGCGACCAGCCGACCGCGATCGAAACCCTCGTCGAAGGCGTCAACGACGGCCTGTCGTTCCAGACGTTGCTCGGCGTCACCGGCTCGGGCAAGACGTTCACGATGGCGAACATGATCGCGCGTCTTGGCCGTCCGGCCATTGTCTTCGCGCCGAACAAGACGCTCGCGGCCCAGCTTTATTCGGAGTTTCGCGAGTTTTTTCCGCGCAACGCGGTCGAGTATTTCGTCTCGTACTACGACTATTACCAGCCGGAAGCGTACGTTCCGCAGCGCGACCTGTTCATCGAAAAGGATTCGTCGATCAACGAGCACATCGAGCAGATGCGCCTGTCGGCAACCAAGAGCCTGATGGAGCGGCGCGACGTGGTGATCGTCGGGACGGTGTCGGCGATCTACGGTATCGGCAATCCGTCCGAATATCACAAGATGATCCTGACGTTGCGCACGGGCGACAAGCTCGGCCAGCGCGACGTCATCGCGCGCCTGATCGCGATGCAGTACACCCGCAACGAGGCGGACTTCCAGCGCGGCTCGTTCCGCGTGCGCGGCGACACGATCGATATCTTCCCGGCCGAGCACGCCGAGATGGCCGTGCGCGTCGAACTCTTCGACGACGAGGTCGACACGCTGCAGCTCTTCGATCCGCTGACGGGCCGTGTGAAACAGAAAATCCCGCGTTTCACCGTCTATCCGTCGTCGCATTACGTGACGCCGCGCGAAACCGTGATGCGCGCGGTCGAAACGATCAAGACCGAACTGCGCGACCGGCTCGAGTTTTTCCACAAGGACGGCAAGCTCGTCGAGGCGCAGCGGCTCGAACAGCGCACGCGTTTCGACCTCGAAATGCTGCAGGAGCTCGGTTTCTGCAAGGGCATCGAGAACTACTCGCGGCACTTTTCGGGCGCGGCGCCCGGCGAGCCGCCGCCGACGCTCGTCGACTACCTGCCGCCCGACGCGCTGATGCTGCTCGACGAGTCGCATGTGCTGATCGGCCAACTGAACGGCATGTACAACGGCGACCGCGCGCGCAAGGAGAATCTGGTCGACTACGGTTTCCGGCTGCCTTCGGCGCTGGATAACCGGCCGCTCAAGTTCAACGAGTTCGAACGCAAGATGCGCCAGGTCGTGTTCGTGTCGGCGACGCCGGCCGATTACGAGAACCGGACGGCCGGGCAGGTCGCCGAGCAGCTGGTGCGCCCGACGGGCCTCGTCGATCCGGCGATCGAGGTGCGGCCCGCCACGAGCCAGGTCGACGACGTGCTCGGCGAGATCAACGAGCGCGTGAAGGCGGGCGACCGTGTGCTCGTCACGGTGCTGACCAAGCGCATGGCCGAGCAGCTCACTGAGTTCCTGGCGGACCACGGCGTGAAGGTGCGCTATCTGCACAGCGATATCGATACGGTGGAGCGCGTCGAGATCATCCGCGATCTGCGGCTTGGCACGTTCGACGTGCTGGTCGGGATCAACCTGCTGCGCGAAGGGATGGACATTCCGGAAGTGTC
>CALFSF010000028.1 GCA_937917025.1 uncultured Paraburkholderia sp. | reverse complement strand
AGGTCCATGTCGAACTCGCGCTCGAGCCGTTCCTGGACGATCTCCATGTGCAGCAGGCCAAGGAAACCGCAACGGAAGCCGAAGCCCAGTGCCTGCGACACCTCCGGCTCGTACTGCAGCGAAGCGTCGTTCAGCTTCAGCTTTTCGAGCGATTCGCGCAGGGCGTCGTACTGGTTCGCCTCGACCGGATAGAGGCCGGCAAACACCTGCGGCTTCACTTCCTTGAAGCCCGGCAGCGGTTCAGGCGCGGGACGGTTCACGAGCGTGACGGTGTCGCCCACCTTCGCGGCCGGCAATTCCTTGATGCCCGCGATGATGAAGCCCACCTGCCCCGCCGACAGCGATTCGAGGTTCTTCGACTTCGGCGTGAACACGCCGATGTGCTCGACCGGATACTGCGCGCCGGTCGCCATCATGCGAATGCGGTCCTTCGGGCGCAACGTGCCGTTCACGATGCGCACCAGCATCACCACGCCGACGTAGTTGTCGAACCACGAATCGATAATCAGCGCCTGCAGCGGCGCTTCAGTGTCGCCCTTCGGCGGCGGCACTTTCGCGATCAGCGCTTCGAGCACGTCCTCGACGCCGAGACCGGTCTTCGCGCTGCAATGCGTGGCGTCGGTGGCGTCAATGCCGATTACGTCTTCGATTTCCTCGATCGCGCCTTCAGGGTTCGCCGCCGGCAGATCGATCTTGTTCAGCACAGGCACGACCTCGACGCCGAGCTCGATTGCCGTATAGCAGTTCGCGACCGTTTGCGCCTCGACGCCCTGGCTGGCGTCGACGACGAGCAGCGCGCCTTCACACGCCGACAGCGAGCGGCTGACTTCGTACGAGAAGTCGACGTGCCCCGGCGTGTCGATCATGTTCAGGTTGTACACCTTGCCATCGCGCGCGCGATAGGAGAGCGCCGCCGTCTGCGCCTTGATGGTGATGCCGCGCTCGCGCTCGAGATCCATCGAGTCGAGCACCTGCGATTCCATTTCGCGGTCGGACAGACCGCCACACAACTGGATGATGCGATCGGCGAGCGTCGACTTGCCATGGTCGATGTGCGCAATGATCGAGAAGTTACGAATATGATCCATTCAGTACCGATCAAGCGAAAAAGGCGCGCTCGGACGATTGCTGAGCACGCCTTGTAAGTAGGTGAAAAACCGGACTATTTTAGCCGAAAAGGCCTTCGCCCGGCGCTTTTTGCGGGACGGCCAGCCAATTGGCCAGGGCATGTGCATGCGCGTGCGGGACTTCCGGGTCCCGTTCACTGCTGCGCGCAACGGTCGGGCGTGACGCGTGCCATGAGGGCGGCACGAACGCGCGCTTCGTCGAAGTGATAGTGACACAGTTCGACGCCATCGCAGACCAGAACCGGGACGCGCTCGTTGTAGCGCGCTTCGAGCGTCGGGTCGGCATCGATGTCGATCACGTCGACATGCGCGCCGAACTCGGCCAGCAAAGGCGCGAGCGCGGCATGCATGTCGTCGCACAGATGGCACCACGTGCGCCCGTAGAGCGTCAGGGGTGCCCCCATCGTCACTTCTGCGCGGGCGCCGAACGCGGACGGATCGGCACGAACTGCGTGTTGTCACCGCGGCGCACGAGGAGCGCCGTCATCTTTTGCGGATCGAGATGCGATGTGATGTCTTCGAATTCCTTCGCGTTCGAGACATCGGTGTCGCCGACGCGCAGGATAAGATCGCCCTTCTGCAACCCGACTCGCGCAGCCGGGCCTTCCACCGCGTCGATCTGCACGCCGCCGCGCAGTTTCAATGCTTTCAGCTGATCGGCAGGAATATCACTGACCGCGAGACCGAGCGCGTTCGTGGCGCGCTGCTTCGGCGGCTGCGCTTTCTTCGTATCGGCCTTCGCGGTCTTGTCCGGCTGCATTTCCGCGATCGTGACCGGCAGGTCGCGCGTCTGACCCTTGCGCCAGATCGTGATGGTTGCCTTCGTACCCGGCTTCGTGTCGCCGACCATCCGTGGCAGATCCGTCGCGGTATCGACCGGATGGCCATTGAACTTCAGGATGATGTCGCCCGGCTGCACACCTGCCTTGTCCGCGGGGCCGCCTGGCTCGACGCTGCTCACAAGCGCGCCCTGTGCCCTCGGCAGGCCGAGCGAATCGGCCACGTCTTTCGTCACCTCGCCGATCGCGACGGCGATGCGGCCGCGCGTCACCTTGCCGGTCGTCTTCAACTGGTCGGCCACGCGCATCGCTTCGTCGATTGGAATCGCGAAAGAAATGCCCATGAAACCGCCCGTGCGACTGTAGATCTGCGAGTTGATGCCGATCACCTCGCCCTGCATGTTGATGAGCGGGCCACCCGAGTTGCCCGGATTCACCGCGACATCGGTCTGGATAAACGGCAGATAGTCGCCCGTATCGCGGCCCTTCGCGCTCACGATACCAGCGGTGACCGTGTTTTCGAGCCCGAACGGCGAACCGATCGCGACGACCCATTCGCCCACGCGCACCTTGTTCGAATCGCCAATCGTGACGGCCGGCAGGTTCGCGGCGTTGATCTTCACGACGGCGACGTCCGTGCGATCGTCGACGCCGATGAGCTTCGCCTTGAACTCGCGCTTGTCGGTCAGCGTGACGTAGATCGTGTCCGCATCGTCGACGACGTGCGCGTTCGTCATCACGTATCCGTCCGCCGACAGAATGAAGCCCGAACCGACGCCGCTGTTCTGTTCGGTGTCCCCACCGCTGTCGGGCGCGTCCTGCTGGCCCTGGCTGCCGCCGCCACCGCTGCCGCCGCGGGGCGACGAACCCGGCGCTTGCGGCATCGGAATGCCGAAGAAACGCCTGAAGAACTCCGACATGTCGCCATCGTCCATGCCCGGCGGCAGTCCTTGCGTCGAACTCGATACACGCGAGGTCGTGCGGATGTTCACGACGGCGGGGCCGACCTTGTCGACGAGGTCGGTGAAGTCGGGAAGACTGGCTGCAGGCGCCGCCAGGGCCGTGTGCGGCATGAGCGGCAGACACACCGCCACCACCGCGGCTGCAAGGAGATTGCGCACCGAGAAGTTCGTCATAAGGTCTTGAGCCGGAGGATTACTTTGTAGCCTTGTATTCTATGGCAGACGCAAATTGCTGCAACGTGGCCTGGGGCACTTCCCCGAGCAAGGTAATCCAGAAATCGCCGTGGCGCTTCACGAGCACGTGCGTGGCGCCACTACTGCCCGACCCCTCCTTGCGCGTGTTCTTTTCGACAGGTTCAACGAAAATCGAAATGGCCGCGAGACCGTCCGAAAACACCGCCTGATCCACCGGAATGGTAGGGTCGCCGGCGTCGCGCGCGGCCATCGGGCGGCGCAACTCACGAATCTTGCGGAAACCCGGGACGGTCGGCGGCATCTGCCAGCCTTGCGCTTCCATGTCGACCGGTTCGATCGGCGGATGCACCACCGTCCACCCCGCCGTGTTGCGAATGCCATTGACGATTGCCGCCTTGTCGACCGGCACGCCGATGCGGATCTGCGAGAACGACAGCTGTTCAAGCACCTGACCGGCCGGATCAAGCGTCTGCGCACGCAGCAGCAGCCCCGTTTTCGTGTCGGCCCACAGCTTGTAGGCGTAGCGGTACGCGTCCTTCGGATCGAGCTCGATCACCTGGCTGTCGATTCCGGCCACCCGATCGGTACCGAGCAGCTTCGGTTCATAGACCGACAGCACCTGATCGGCCGGCGCGGACAGCAGCGCGGGGAACGAATCCTTGTTCTGGCGTTTCTCGATGACGCACAAATGACGTTCGGGCACGAACGTATAGAGGTCGTCGTTATGGCGCAGCATCTTGCGCGGCTTGCCGTCGAGGCTTTCCAGCTGTTCGTATTCGCCGTCGTTGCGCGTCGCGTAATGCGCGATGCGCGACGACTGCACGAATGAACCGCGCTGATAGACGAACGCACCCTCGTAATTCTGCTGCTGCGCGGCCTGATGGATCCGGTTGAGCCAGTCGGCCGCCGTTCGGTGGTCGGTCGCCGGGTCCCCGGATTGCGCGAAAACGCGGGATGTTGCCGAAAGCAGTACGGCTGCACAGAACAGAAATGCCGGCAGCCGCCCCCAGTTTGTCGTTTTATTGAACCGCGGAGTCTGCATCAACTATTGGTCCTGCGAGGTCACGGCAGCGGCAGCGCGGATCAGCGGCATCGAGCCCGGAACGACCGGCTGCTGGGCGAACTGCTGATGGGCTTCCAGATACTGGTCGAGATTGGCGTCACGGATGATGTTCACCTCCTGCATGGCCGGCCGCACGCTCGCAACCGGCACCGAGGCCATCGCCACACGCTGCATGGAATCGGGCGACACCGAAGCCATCTGCGCGCCACCCGACGTGCTACCGGCGCCCTGCAGTTGCGGAACCACGATCCACGTGAGCGTTGCCGCCGCGGCGGCTACCGCGAACGCCGGCAAAACCCGCCGGCGCAGCGCCAGCAAACGTTGCGCGACCGGCATCGCCGCAGGCGCGAGCACGTGCGCCTCCGATTCGAAGCGTGCCGCGAAACCCGCCATGAACGACTGACTGGCAGCCGGACTCACGGCCAGATCGTCGGAGCGCAATGCGTCGCCGATCAGGTGGTAATCCGCCCACAGCGCGCGGTCTTCACGATTCAGATCCGCGATAAATTTGTTCAGATGCTCTTCGCCGGACAGCTCTCCGTCGATAAAAGCGGACAGACGCTCGCCTCGCGAGCTTGCTTGCGATTGCATCGAGACCGACCCCATGATGCTCCCCATCTTGCTGACACTCATAGTGACACCACCTAACCCAGATACTGCGCCCCTGCCCGTCCGGCTGGCTGGCCGTTACCAGCGCTTGCCCTCGGGTGTGTCAAGCAACGGACGCAATTTTGCCGCAATGGCTTCGCGAGCGCGAAAAATTCGCGATCTGACGGTGCCGATCGGGCATCCCATCATCTCAGCGATTTCTTCGTAACTCAAACCTTCAATTTCACGAAGAGTAATGGCGGTGCGCAACTCTTCCGGTAAAACCGCCATTGCAGCATTGACCGTCTCGGCGATCTGCTTGCTCATCAACATCGACTCGGGCGTGTTGATATCCCTTAGTTGATCGGCATCCGAGAAAGTTTCAGCTTCTTCAGCATCCGCTTCGGTCGAAGTTGGCGCGCGCCGGCCCTGGGTGGCAAGGTAGTTCTTCGCCGTATTCACCGCAATACGGTACAACCACGTATAAAACGCGGATTCGCCCCGAAACTGGGGAAGCGCCCGATACGCCTTGATAAAGGCGTCCTGGGCCACGTCCTCGACCTCGGCGGGGTCCCGCACAAGGCGCGAGATCAGCCGGATGATCTTGCGGTGGTATTTGGTGACCAGAAGCTCGAACGCGGCCTTGTCGCCCTTCTGGACGCGCTCGACCAGCACCTGATCAATTTCTTTTTCGCTCACCTGATAAATCCGTTAACTATGGGGTGCATGGCGGGGCACCATTGTAGCGTCCCCATCATCGCGTCACGTTACGCCGGTAACAGCGGTTACAGTCTTTACAGTGAAGCTGGAGAGCCGCGCCGGCCAAGTACCGACAATTCGAGGAAGACGCTGGCCGGCACCGCGTCGGCCGCAATAAACAACGGTTTGAGGCGCCCGCTCTCCCCCGCGAGTGCAAGAATCAGGAGCCGGCTGCTCCACTGCGAACAGCCGGTTATGCGGGCCTGAACGGGCGCTGCATCCCGTTCGTTCCATAACCACAGGCCATTTGCCCCGATTCTCAACCATCGCGGCTGGGCGCGCTCCCAACCGCGTGCGCTGGCCGCGAGCACAATGAAAACGATGACAACGGGAGGTAGCGCCGGCCCGGCGCCAGTACGCGGCGCGAGGCAGGTAAACGTGGCTGCGGTCGCGATCATGACGAAAACCGCGATCGCCCAGCGCACCGCCACGGAGCGCCGCAGCGCGATACGCCGGGGCGCTCCGTCTGGCGGCGCCGATCCGGCAGGATACGCCGGATCGGCTGTCCCGGCGTGAGCCGTCAAGCGCGCTTGAAGACCAGCGTGCCGTTCGTGCCGCCAAACCCAAAAGAGTTTTTCAGCGCGACGTCGATCTTCATTTCCCGCGCGGTGTTCGCGCAATAATCGAGATCGCAGGCCGGGTCCTGGTTGAAGATGTTGATGGTCGGCGGCGAGATCTGATGATGCACGGCCAGCACGGTAAACACCGATTCGAGCCCGCCCGCGCCGCCGAGCAGATGCCCGGTCATCGACTTGGTGGAATTCACGACCATGTTCTTCGCGTGATCGCCGAAGGCGCGCTTGATGCCGGTTGTCTCAGCCAGATCGCCGAGGGGCGTCGAAGTACCATGTGCGTTCAGGTAGCTCACCTGATCGGCATTGATACCCGCGTTCTTCATCGCAGCCAGCATGCAGCGGCGCGCGCCGTCGCCATCCTCGAGCGGTGCGGTCATGTGGTATGCATCGCCGCTCATGCCGTAACCGGACACTTCCGCGTAGATCTTCGCGCCACGCGCCTTTGCGTGCTCGTACTCTTCGAGCACCATCACGCCCGCGCCCTCGCCCAGCACGAAACCGTCGCGGTCCTTGTCCCACGGACGGCTTGCCGTCGCCGGATCGTCGTTGCGTTGCGACAGCGCGCGCGCCGCCGCAAAGCCACCGATACCGAGCGGCGACACCGTCGATTCCGCGCCACCCGCGATCATCACGTCGCAGTCGCCGTATTCGATCAGGCGCGAGGCCTCGCCGATGCAGTGCAGACCAGTCGTGCAGGCCGTGACGATCGCGAGGTTCGGGCCCTTGAGGCCGAACTTGATCGACAGATGGCCGGAGATCATGTTGATGATCGACGCCGGCACGAAGAACGGCGAAATCCGGCGCGGACCGCGATTCAGCAGTTCGGTCTGCGTGATTTCGATCATCGGCAGGCCGCCGATACCCGAACCCACGACCACGCCGACGCGTTCCGCGTTTTCCCCGGTGATTTCGAGGCCGCTGTCCTGCATCGCCTGAATGCCGGCCGCGATGCCGTAATGGATGAACGTATCCATGTGGCGCGCTTCCTTACCGGGGATGTAGTCCTCGATATTGAAGCCCTTGACCTCGCCGGCGAAGCGGGTCGAGAAGTTCGATGCGTCGAACTTCGTGATGTCGGCAATGCCGGATTTGCCGGCGACCAGATTGGCCCAGCCGTCGGCAACATTATTGCCAACAGGCGAAATCAGCCCCAGGCCTGTAACAACAACTCGACGACGGCTCACGGTAACCTCGTTTTCATAGATGACAAAAGCAAAAGCCACAGCGACCACAGGAACATGCCCTGTGGACCCTGTGGCTGTTAACCTGGCAAAATCGTCCGAATGACCTTAGGCCTTGACGTTTGCGCGGGCGTAGTCGATCGCTTGCTGGACGGTCGTGATTTTCTCGGCTTCTTCATCCGGAATTTCCATGCCGAATTCGTCTTCGAGGGCCATCACGAGTTCGACGGTGTCGAGCGAGTCAGCGCCGAGGTCGTTCACGAACGATGCTTCGGTCTTGATTTCTGCTTCGGCAACGCCCAGTTGTTCTGCGACGATCTTCTTGACGCGCTGTTCGATGTTGTCCATTACCCCTCCAAGGGAAAGAAGTTCAAAAATGCAGGTGCGCGCATTTTATCAGGTTTGACACGCTAAAAAAGCGGTGCGCACGGTTGCTGACCCACCACCCACGGCACGTTTACCCGAAAGGGATAAGCCGGGGATGAAAAACGAAAACTTTTACGACATGTACATGCCGCCGTTCACGTGCAGCGTCGTGCCCGTGATATAGCCAGCATGCGGTGAAGCCAGAAACACGACGGCGTGCGCGATATCTTCCGGGCTGCCCAGACGGCCAAGCGGAATCTGCGTTTTAAGCGCGGTTTGCTGCTCTTCGGGCAGGGATTTCGTCATGTCGGTATCGATGAAACCCGGCGCCACGCAATTGACCGTGATGTTGCGGCTGCCGATTTCGCGCGCGAGCGCCCGCGTCATGCCTGCGACGCCAGCCTTGGCCGCCGCGTAGTTCACCTGTCCCGGGTTGCCCGCCGAGCCGACCACCGAC
>CALFSF010000027.1 GCA_937917025.1 uncultured Paraburkholderia sp. | reverse complement strand
ACGATAACGAAGAGGCGGATCCAGACGGCACACCAGTCGTCGGTTGAAAAGAGACCGCCGCCGCCACGCGTCGTGCGCCCGGTGCGGTCCGCGGCTGCGGGCTGCGCGCCCGCCGGCAGGCTGTGGTTTGTATCGCTCATCGCAAAGCCCCGGAAGTAGAGGTGCGTCGGCGCAAGGGTTGGTCGGATTCGGATTGTTGTGAAAATTGCGCCGATCGGGCGAAATATAGTTGAGCGACATCCGAAAGCGAAACGACCTTTCGCTCTATCGATATGACCGCAGGGGATTTGCCGATGGAACGCTGGACCGGCCGGCCGCGCGAGCCGCGTCAGATGTCGAGTGGATCGACTTCGAGGTTCCAGCGCAACACGCCCTTGAGCGTGCGCAGCATCGGCTGCCACGCATGCAGCGTCGCCTGGAGCGCGCCGCGCGACGCGCTCTCGATTAGCAACTGCGCGCGATGCACGTGCATCACCTTGACGATGGTCAGCGGCACCGCGTCGTAGACGCTCACGCGTTCGGCCGCCGGAATCGTCGATAGCTGCGCGGCGGCCTGCTGCAAAAACGCGAGTGCCGCTTCGAGCGTGCGGCCCTCGGCGCGCAGCAGCGCCTGGTAGACGAACGGCGGCAGATGGGCGTCGCGGCGCTCGCCCAGCTGCGACTTCGCGAAGCCGACGTAATCGTGGCGCGCGAGCGCGTGATACAGCGCGTGGCGCGGATAGCGCGTCTGCACGAGCACTTCGCCCGGCAGGCCGGCGCGGCCGGCGCGGCCGCTCACCTGCATCAGCTGCGCGAAAAGCCGCTCGCTCGCGCGAAAGTCGTGGGAAAAGAGCGCGGTGTCGGCGTTCACGACGCCCACCAGCGAGACGCGCTGGAAGTCGTGCCCCTTCGCGATCATCTGCGTGCCGACGAGGATGTCGACTTCGCCTGCGTGTACGTCCGAAAAGAGCGCCTGCGCGCTGCCCTTGCGGCGCGTGCTGTCAGCGTCGATGCGCAGCACGCGCGCACCGGGCACGACCTGCGCGAGCGTTTCCTCGACGCGCTGCGTGCCGCGCCCCAGCGGCGCGATATCGACGTTGCCGCAGTCCGGACACGCGCGCGGAATGCGCGACTCCCAGCCGCAGTGGTGGCAGCGCATCGCGCGCTCCGGCTTGTGCAGCACGACGTACGCGCTGCATCGCGGGCAGCCGGCGACCCAGCCGCACGCGTCGCACGAAAGCACCGGCGCGTAGCCACGCCGGTTGAGAAACACGAGGCTTTGCTCGCCGCGTTCCAGGCGCGATTTCAGCGCCGCGATCAGCGGGCCCGACAGGCCGTCGATCGAAGCGCGTCCGCGCCGGTGTTCTTCCTCGAGATCGATGAGTTTGATGGCGGGCAGCACGGCGTCGGCCACGGCGCGGCGCGACAGCGTGAGCCGCGTGTAGCGCCCCTGATCGGCCTGCCACCAGCTTTCGAGCGAAGGCGTCGCGGAGCCGAGCACGACCGGAATGCCGAGCTGCTTCGCGCGATAAATCGCGAGATCGCGCGCCGAGTAGCGCAACCCTTCCTGCTGCTTGTAGGCGGGATCGTGCTCTTCATCGACGACGATGATCGCCAGCTTCGGCAGCGAAGCCAGCACGGCGAGCCGGGTGCCGAGCACGATCCGCGCGCGTCCCGTGTGGGCCGCGAACCAGTGACGCGCCCGCTCGCCTTCGGCAAGCCCGCTATGCAGCGTGACGATCGCGCCGGCATCGAGCGCCGCGAAGCGCGCGCGGAACGCCGCTTCGAACTGCGGCGTGAGATTGATTTCGGGAACGAGAACGAGTGCCTGCGCGTGCGGATCGGCGGCGAGCAGGCCGGCCAGCGCCCGCAGATAAACCTCGGTCTTGCCGCTGCCGGTTACGCCGTGCAGCAGGAACGGCGCGAAGCCGTTAGCGTCGCGGATGGCTTCGACGGCGGCGGTCTGTTCGTCGGTAAGCGTCGGCAGCGTGGCGGGCGGCGCGTCGGCGGGTGGCGCGGCGCGCACATCGGCGGCTTCGATCACGTCGCGCTCGACCCAGCCTTCCGCCAGCCAGGCGTCGAGTGTTGCAACGGCCTTCGGATGCAGCGCACGCGCATCGGCGGCGGACAGCGAGCCGGCTTCGGCCAGCACCCCGGCAAGACGGCGCAGCGCGCTGGCGCGCGCCGGCAACGCGTCGGGCAGCGCTTCCCGACCCGCCGGCATCAGACGATAGCGCTCTTCCGGCGCGAGCAGCCGCACCCAGCGCGTCGCGTCGCGCAGCGCCTGAGGCAGCCCCGGCAACGCGACTTCGCCGATTCCACGCTGGTAGTAGTCGGCCGCGAACGCCGCCAGCTTGAGCCACGCGGCGGATAGCGGCGGGCACGCCGTGCATGCCGCGTTCACCGCGCGCAACCGGTCAGCGGGCACGTCGCTGCGATCGCTCACTTCGCACACGAGACCAACCGTATCGCGCTTGCCAAACGGCACGCTCACGAGCATGCCGGGCACCGGCGGCGGCTCGATGTCGCACCGGTAATCGAAGAGCGTCGGCAGGGGATGATCGAGCGCAACGCGCACAAAAACGTCGCTCACGCAGCGCTCATCCTGCAAAGCGGGTCAAATCGGGTTAGCCGATCGGTCGAGGTGAAGACGTCGAAGTTAAAGTAAAACCTCACTTTCGACGCCAAGCTTTGGATTCTGCTGAAGAATTGCAATCGGTCCGCCCGGCCTGTGGATAACTTTGTTGAGAACTCTGTTATGACGGCACGAAAATGGCGCCCCGCCGTCGTTCCGTGGGCTACCGCACATATCTCGAATCATCGCTGAAACCCTTGCCAGTCAAGGCGCGGATCAAACTCGCACACAACTTGCGAGCCCGAAACAGCAATGCAACCCTCTACTGCGCCGCAGCGAGACAAATGTGCATAAGTCAAGTCTTGACAATTGCGGGATGGCCGCGCGACGGCCTCGCTGCCCCTTCGCCACCCTTACATCGAGAGCCCACTTCATCGCACCGCAACCCAATCTTCACCCTCATCGCGTCACGCCGGGACGCTGCCGGCGCGAATGGCACGACTGTGCCGATGAACCTCGTCGACGAGCTCGGCGACGTGTTCCGGCGGCGTGAACTGCGAGATGCCGTGGCCCAGATTGAAGACGTGGCCCGGATGGTTGCCGAAGCTGTCGAGCACGGCGCGCGCCTCGATCCGGATCGCCGAAGGCGACGCAAACAGCACCGAAGGATCGATATTGCCCTGCAGCGCGACCTTGTCGCCGATGCGTTCGCGCGCCTTCGACAGATTCACGGTCCAGTCGAGTCCGACCGCGTCGACACCCGTCGCGGCGATTTCGTCGAGCCACAGGCCGCCGCCCTTCGTGAACGTGATGACCGGCACTTTCGCGCCGTCATGCTCGCGCTTGAGCTGGGAGACGACCTGCTGGATGTAGTGCAGCGAGAAACGCTGATAGATGCCGTCGGCCAGCGCGCCGCCCCACGTATCGAAGATCATCACGGCCTGCGCGCCGGCTTCGATCTGCGCGTTCAGGTAGGCCGCGACTGCTTTCGCGTTCACGTCGAGAATGCGGTGCATCAGGTCAGGGCGCGCATACAGCATCGACTTCACGGTGCGGAAGTCGGCCGAACCGCCGCCTTCGACCATGTAGCACGCCAGCGTCCACGGGCTGCCCGAAAAGCCGATCAACGGCACGCGCTGCCGGCCCTGCGCGTCGACCAGCGAGCGGCGGATCTGGCTGACGGCGTCCGTCACGTAGCGCAGCGTCGCGTCGATATCCGGCACCGCGAGACGCGCGACGTCGGCTTCCGTGCGCACGGGGTGGGCGAACTTCGGGCCTTCGCCCGTCTGGAAGTCGAGGCCGAGACCCATTGCGTCGGGAATCGTCAGGATGTCGGAGAAGAGAATCGCGGCGTCGAGCGGATAGCGGTCGAGCGGCTGCAACGTGACTTCCGTCGCGTAATCGGGATTCTTCGCGAGGCCGAGGAAGCTGCCCGCGCGGCTGCGCGTCGCGTTGTATTCCGGCAGGTAGCGACCCGCCTGCCGCATCAGCCAGATTGGCGTGTATTCGGTCGGCTGGCGCAGGAGCGCGCGCAGGAAAGTGTCGTTCAGAAGAGTATTGACCACGTTGCGGGCGACTGGAGGCAAAGGGTCATTTTACCGGACGACGCCACCCGCATCGCGCGGGATTCAGCGAATAAACGCGACTGTCTGTTGCGCTCGCGCGTGGACTCGCGGCGCCGGGCGCGGGCGCACAGTTCATCGAATGCGTCGCCGGGCGACCGTCATCTTCTTATCAAGCCCGGATTGGCGGGCTATCATCAACCGCCTTACCCGCGTTTAACTTCCAATAACAGACAAACGAAGGAGACTCGATGAACAAAACCGCCCTCGCATGGACCAGCGCCCTGATCTGCGCCGGCGCGCTAAGCGCCGTGAGCCCGGCGTCCGCCCAGACGAACAGTGCGGCAAACGCCGCCACCACCCCACAGGGATCGCGTCTCGACGAAATCGTCGCGCGTGGCACGCTGCGCGCCTGCACGACCGGCGACTACAAGCCGTATTCGTTCTACAAGCCGGATGGCCAGTTCGAAGGCATCGACATCGACATGGCCGAATCGCTCGCGCACTCGCTCGGCGTGAAGGCGGAATTCGTGAAGACGTCGTGGTCGAACCTGATGAACGACTTCATCGCGAAATGCGATGTCGCGATCGGCGGTGTATCGACGACGCTCGACCGGCAAAAACACGCGTTCTTCACCGAGCCCTACATGATCGACGGCAAGACCCCGATCGTGCGCTGCGACGATGTCAACAAGTACCAGACCGTCGCGCAGATCGACCAGCCGTCGACGCGCGTGATCGTCAATCCGGGCGGCACCAACGAGCGCTTCGCGAAGCAATTTTTCCCGCACGCGAACAAGACGGTCTATCCGGACAACGTGACGGTGTTCAAGCAGATCCTGGCCGGCAAGGCCGACGTCATGGTCACCGATGCGTCCGAAACCCTGCTGCAGCAAAAGCTCAACCCGGGGCTATGCTCCGTGCATCCGGACAAGCCGTTCCAGTACGGTGAGAAGGCATGGATGGTGCCGCGCGGCGACGTCGTGTTCCAGCAGTACGTCGATCAGTGGCTGCATCTGGCGCGCGCGACCGGCGAATACCAGGCCATTCAGGACAAGTGGCTGAAGTAGCTTCCGGCGACGCCAGCAGCCCACGACGAAAAGTCTGCTGGCGTGGCATTGCACGATGCTCGCGTGCTGCATCGAAATGCCGGGAAATCCCCGGCTCCCAACGCGCGATAAAAGAGCGCAGTATGGGTTAATCGATGACGTTCGCGGCGTTCGGAATTTCCTACCGGTCCATGCGACGTTTAAAACAGTTCGGATCGGAAAGTAATCCCGGAGAGCCTTGTCTGACGGGCGTTACAACCTGAAACACTTTGTTACCGCGCCAGCAGACTTATTCGCCCACAATGCCCTTCAACGGTTTCAACACGGATGTGGCTGGGTGCGTAGTGTGAGCGGATACGATGCACTGTGCCGGTCGGCTTTGCCGAAGCCCTGACAAGGGGCATCCCTGCTGGGGCCGTGGTCGGCGTCATGTGCGTCGTCCCACCAGGTTCCTTCATTGGTCTCCTCGCGCTAACCCCGTAGCGTGTGGTTTTTAGCGGGCTCCAGGCCCGCTTTTTTTTCGTCTGGCTAAACGTTTGCTCCCGCTTCTTCAGCGGATATTCGCGGACGTTTCGGCTATCAAGGTTGCTCCAGGAACACGGTTCCGGCAAGGCGTCGCATACGCTCGCGCGCGACGCCTTGCTGCGTTCAGATCACGCGGTTTTATCGGTGGTGATCTTCAATTCTTCGATCATCCGCTGGCGCATCACGAACTTCTGCACCTTGCCGGTCACGGTCATCGGAAGCTCGTCGACGAAGCGGATATGCTTCGGCACCTTGTAGTGCGCGATCTGGTCGCGGCAGAATGCCTGCACCTCTTCCGCCGTCGCCTGTTCGCCCGGACGCAGCACGATCCACGCGCACACTTCCTCGCCGTACTTCAGGTCGGGCACGCCGAACACCTGCACGCTCTGGATCTTCGGATGACGAAACAGAAACTCCTCGATTTCGCGCGGGTAGATGTTTTCGCCGCCACGAATCAGCATGTCCTTCAGACGGCCAACGATGTTGCAATAACCTTCGGCGTCGAGCGTCGCGAGATCGCCGGTGTGCATCCATCCGTCGACGATGCTTTCGCGCGTTCTGGCTTCGTCGCCCCAGTAGCCGAGCATCACCGAGTAACCCTTCGTACACAGCTCACCGGTTTCGCCGACCGGCACCACGTTGCCGCTCGCATCGACGAGCTTCACTTCGAGATGCGGCTGGATGCGGCCCACGGTTGTCGTGCGCTTGTCGAGCGGATCAGCCGTCGAACTCTGGAACGAGACGGGGCTCGTTTCCGTCATGCCGTATGCGATGGTGATTTCGCCGAGATGCATCTTCGACACCACTTTCTTCATCGTTTCGATCGGACACGGCGAGCCCGCCATGATGCCCGTGCGCAGGCGGCTCAAATCGAAGCGTGAGAATTCGGGATGGTCGAGTTCGGCGATGAACATCGTCGGCACGCCATGAAGCGCCGTGCATTTTTCTTCGGCGACCGCCGACAGTGTCGCGAGCGGATCGAATCCCTCGCCGGGGAAAACCATATTCGCGCCCACCGAGACACACGCAAGCACCGCCAGCACCATGCCGAAGCAGTGGTACAACGGCACCGGAATGCACAGGCTGTCCTGCTCGCTCAGGCGCATGGCCATCGCGATGTAGCGCGCGTTGTTCACGACGTTGCTGTGCGTGAGCGTCGCGCCCTTCGGGTTGCCCGTCGTGCCGCTCGTGAACTGGATGTTGATCGGCTCATGCGCCGACAGCGTGGCGCCGATCGCGTCGAGCCTCGCGACGTCGAGCGAGGCGCGACCCTGCTCGATGACGTCGGAAAACGTCAACATGCCGGGCGTTTCGGTGTCGCACATGCGGATCACATAACGAAGCTCCGGCAGGCGCGCCGCGCGCAGTTCGCCTGGCGCGTGCGTGGCCAGTTCAGGGGCGAGCTCCTGCAGCATCTCCAGATACATCGACGACTTGAAGCTGTGCGCGGAAACGATCGCCTTGCAACCCACCTTGTTCAGCGCGTATTCGAGTTCGGCCAGCCGGTACGCCGGATTGATATTTACGAGCACCGCGCCGATACGGGCCGTGGCGAACTGCGTCAACAGCCATTCGACGCGATTCGGCGACCAGATGCCGACACGGTCGCCCTTCTCGATGCCCAACGCCAGCAGGCCGGCGGCGAGAATGTCGACTTCGTCGGAAAACGCCTTCCACGTCCAGCTGATGCGCTGCTCGCGGAACACCACGGCGGGACGATCCGGAAAGCGGAGCGCCGTGTCGCGCAGAAACTCACCGACCGTTGCCTCGCTCAACGCAATCTCCGTCGAGCCGCGGACGTACGAGAGGTTGTCCTTCGGCTCGATGAGTGCGCCCCCGCGTCCAGTCTGGATTGCCATGGTGTCTGCCTCCGTGAGCGACGCGCCGTCGCCCGGTTGAAATATATTTGAAACCGATTGTGCCACCGGCGTATGACCGCGCGGCATCAAGTGTTACCCGCAACTTTGCCCGGCCGCTTGCGGTCTTTCGCGGCAAGAATCAATTTGTGATTTTGCTTACCTTTCCGTAAACGTCAAGTGAAGGATAAAAAAAGCAGCCGCGAAGGGCTGCTTTTTTACTTCTACCGCGTGCTGCGTTGCGATCAGTGCTGACCGCGGAGCTTGCGCAGACGCTGGATCGCAGCGAGCTGAGCCGTCGCGTACGCGAGTTCCGCTTGCGCGGTAGCGTATTCGAGGTTCGAACCCACGTTCTGCAGCGCCTCTTCAGCGCGCTTGCGCGCTTCTTCGGCCTTGGCTTCGTCGAGATCCTTACCGCGGATTGCCGTGTCGGCCAGAACCGTCACTGCGCCCGGCTGGACCTCAAGAATGCCGCCGGCGACGAACACGAACTCTTCTTCGCCGTTTTCCGCCTCGATGCGCACCGCACCCGGACGGATCCGCGTGATGAGCGGCGTGTGGCCCGGCAGAATGCCCAGTTCACCCGCTTCGCCCGGCAGCGCGACGAATTTCGCCTGGCCCGAGAAGATCTGCTCTTCCGCGCTGACGACGTCTACTTTGATAGTTGCCATGGTGTCGATTCCTGGTTGAGCGTAATGCGTTCGGCGCGGCTTCTACCGTGATACCCGCAAAACCCGCGCCTCGTTGCCTGCACTCAAGCCTTACTGGATCTTCTTGGCCTTTTCGAAGGCTTCGTCGATCGTGCCGACCATGTAG
>CALFSF010000026.1 GCA_937917025.1 uncultured Paraburkholderia sp. | reverse complement strand
CCCATGCGCATTACAGCCCCGGCATGCCGGATCCTTGGCGATCCTGAGCGGCCGCATCGACGGTGCCAGCCCGTCGATCAGATGCAAGGTCCCGAACTGAGGCTCCCCAAGCACCGTGTGTCCCGCCAGCAGCACCCGCATCGCGTGCATCGACGCGAAGGTGCCGACAGCCGAGGACGGTCCGGTCGAATCGCTGCATATTCCGGCGAAGGCGAAGAACAAGGCGGATGCGCACACGTTCCTCGCCTTCATGGAAACGCCCGATATCAGCTCGAAGCTGGCGCAGGGATTGGGATCGTTGCCGGCTAACAGCAAGTCGCCGGAACCGGAAGATCCGATTTCGAAGATCGGCTTCCAGATCCTGTCGAACACGAAGGGCGGCATCGCGCAGTTCTACGACCGCGACATGACGAAGGAAATGGCCGACGAAGGCATGAAGGGAATGCAGGAGTTCGTGTCGGATCCGACGAAGCTCGACGCGATCCTCGCGCAGCTCGAACAGAACCGCAAGCGGATCTACAAGAAGTAAGCTGGGTATCGAACGGTGCCGGCATGCGTGACGCGGTTTCACCCATGCCGGCACCGCAAAATCGAAGACGCTGTAGAGGCAATCCATCATGAAAACTGTCCCGACCCATCGCGGGGACGTCGATGTGCAGCAGGGCGTGACGCCGCGTCGCGCGAAATCGCGCCGGGCGTCGCCGAGCGCAAGGCAGCAGCGGCGCGCAGCGTTTCTGTTTCTCGCGCCTGCCTGCATCATGGTGGCGATTTATGTCGTGTGGCCGATCATTTCGTCGCTGTCGCTGAGTTTCTACAACTGGGACGGCATGACGGAGAAGACGTTCGTCGGCCTCGCGAACTACGTCGAACTGTTCCATGCGCCGACGTTCTACACGGCGCTCAGGAACAACGTGCTGTGGCTCGTTCTCTTCATGCTTTCGCCGCCGATGGGGCTCGCGATCGCGCTGTATCTGAATCAGGCGGTGCGCGGCATCCGCTTCGTGAAGTCGCTGTTTTTCGCGCCGTTCGTGCTTTCGGGTGTCGTCGTGGGCCTGATCTTCAGCTGGTTTTACGACCCGACGTTCGGTCTGCTGAAAGTGATCGTCGGGCACGGCGTGCCCGTGCTGGGCGATCCGCACTACGTGACGTTCGGCATCATCTTCGCTGCGCTGTGGCCTCAAACGGCGTATTGCATGATTCTTTACCTCACGGGCCTCACGTCGCTTAACGCGGAGCAGCTCGAAGCCGCGCGGATGGAAGGCGCGAAAGGCTGGGCGATGCTGTGGCACGTCGTGCTGCCGCAACTGCGGCCCACGACGTTCATGGCGATCGTGGTGACCGTGATCGGCGCGCTGCGCAGTTTCGACCTGATCGCGGTGATGAGCGGCGGCGGTCCGTTCGAAAGCTCGACGGTGCTCGCCTATTACATGTATGACCAGGCGATCAAGTATTACCGCCTCGGTTATTCAGCCGCAATCGCGGTGGTGCTGTTCGCGATCGTGCTCGTCTATATCGTCTTCCAGTTGCGCCGCATGGTGCGCGAAGAGCAGTAAAGGAGATCGCCATGTATCCGCTTCCCGTCGAAAAATGGAAACCGGCCAACCGGGTGCTGTACAAGATGTCGCTGCCGGTCGCGCTCATCATCTGGCTGCTGCCGATGATCGCGGTACTCGTCACCTCGGTGCGCTCGACCGACGAACTCGCGCGCGGCAACTACTGGGGCTGGCCCGAACACATCACGCTGCTTGCCAACTATCGCGAGGCGTTGACCGCGTCGCCGATGCTGCATTACTTCTGGAACAGCGTGCTGATCACCGTGCCATCGGTGATCGGTTCGATCGCGCTCGCCGCGATGGCCGGATTCGCGCTTGCCGTTTACCGCTTTCGCGGCAACATGCTGCTGTTCGGCACGTTCGTGGCAGGCAATTTCGTGCCGATCCAGATCCTGATGATTCCGGTGCGTGACCTGTCGTTGCAACTCGGCCTCTTTAACACGGTCAGTGCGCTGATCCTGTTTCACATCTCTTTTCAGACCGGATTTTGCGCACTGTTCCTGCGCAATTTCATCAAGCAGCTGCCGTTCGAACTCGTGGAGGCGGCGCGGATCGAAGGGGCGGGCGAGTGGACGGTCTTCTTTCGCATCGTGCTGCCGCTGATCCGTCCGGCGCTTGCGGCGCTCGGCATTCTCGTCTTCACGTTCGTCTGGAACGACTATTTCTGGGCACTGTGCCTGACGCAAGGCGACGAGGCCGCGCCGATCACCGTCGGCGTCGCGGCGCTCAAGGGGCAGTGGACGACCGCATGGAATCTCGTGTCGGCGGGCTCGATCCTGGCCGCGCTGCCTTCGGTGGCGATGTTCTTTGCGATGCAGCGGCAGTTCGTCGCCGGGCTGACGTTTGGCGCGACCAAGGGCTGATGTTTGCCCGCTAAGGGCGCATGGGGAAGCCGGCTAGTAGCCGACTTCCACCGCCGGCTTGAGAAACAGTTCGTGCATCGGCGCGAAATGCGCGTATAGCGGCAGAATCGCGCCACCCATCGCGCGCGCGTCGGCACCGATCGTGCCTTCCAGCAGTTGCGGGCGCACCATGCCTTCCCACTCGAAACGATCGAGCACGCGCTCCGTGCGGCGAATGATCTCGCGCAGCAGTTGCCGGTCGAGTTCGCCATCGATCACCACCGCTTCGAGATCGAGCAACGCCGAAGCGTTCGTGAGCGCGGTGGCGATGGCGGGGCACGCGGTATCGAGCCACTGCTCGGTCAAACGCCATAGTTCGGGGCTCAACGCGCGATGATCGTGCGCGGCCGCGGGCGGCGCGCCGGCCTCCGCGAAAATCCGTTCAAGGACGAAGCCGGATGCCGCATGCAAAAGCTGTCGCGCGGGTTTCGTGCCGGTACGCGCAAGCGGAATCGAGCCGACCGCGCCAGCGTTGCCATGCGGGCCGCCATGCAGGCGGCCATCGATCACGAGCCCGCCGCCAATAAACGTCCCGACGAACAGATACAGGAAATTGTGAATGCCGCGTCCCTGGCCCATCACGAGTTCCGCCGCGCATGCCGCAGTCGTGTCCTTGGCGAACTCGACGGGCAATCCGCTCATCGTCTCGATACGCGCACGGATGTCGATGTCGTTCCATGCTTCGAGCGCCTCGGGCGGCGCACCCAGAAAATCGCGCCAGCCGCCAAGCCACAACGGCGCTGCAACCCCTACACCCACGACCTTTTTCGCGCGCGCGCCGAGCGCCGCGCGGGTGCGCGCGAGTCTTGCTTCGAGCGCGGGAAACAGCATCGCCGGATCGGGGTAGGTGTACTCGAACACGTCGCGGCTACAGACGTTGCCCACGAAATCCATCGCCAGCACATCGAGGCTGCGCCGGCCGACCTTGATGCCGATTGTGAACGCGCCGTCCGCGCGCAGCGCGATCGGTACCGACGGTTGCCCGATGCGCCCGCGTACGCGCGGCTGCCTCGCGAGCAGGCCATCGTCGATCAGACGGTCGACGATCATCGATACCGTCTGCATCGACAGCCGCGTGAGCCGCCCCACGTCGGCTTTCGGCAACGGACCGTGCAGCCGTATCGCCTGCAGCACGATCCGTTCGTTGAACTGCCGCATGCCGACCTGGTTCGAGCCGACCGGATGCCTGAGCGGCGAATGCGGGGCGTTATCCATTATCACGTGCCGGTGCCAGGCGCCGATGTCATGCGATCGCCTTCACGTCGGCTTCCTTTGCGCCCGTCATGATCGCGACGGCTTCCGACATATGAATGTCCGCGCGATTCACGAGTGCGGCGCGCCGGCCAAGCCGCTGGATATGGATGCGGTCCGCGACTTCGAACACGTGCGGCATGTTGTGGCTGATCAGGATGACAGGCAGGCCGCGATCGCGCACGCGCCGGATCAGTTCGAGCACCATGTTGCCTTCCTTGACGCCGAGCGCCGCCGTCGGTTCGTCGAGAATCACGACGTGTCGCGCAAACGCCGCGCTGCGTGCCACGGCTACGCCCTGGCGCTGCCCGCCTGACAAAGTTTCAACGGCCTGGCGCATCGAACGAATGCCGATCTGCAACCCTTTCATATGGGCGGTCGCTTCCTCGAGCATGCGGCGCTTGTCGATCATCTTGAGGATCGAGCCGCGCCATCCGGGTTTGACGAGTTCGCGTGCGAGGAAAAGATTTTCGGCGATGCTCATCGCCGGCGCGACCGCGAGGTCCTGATAGACCGTTTCGATGCCGTGCGCGCGGGCGTCGAGCGGGCTGCGAAACTTGACGGGCACGCCGTCCAGCAGCAGTTCGCCTGCGTCGGGCACGGTAGCGCCGGAAAGCGCCTTGATCAGCGATGACTTTCCGGCGCCGTTATCGCCGATGACAGCGAGAATCTCGCCGGGCAGCACTTCGAAATCGCAACCGTCGAGCGCGGTCACCGAGCCGTAGCGCTTGATCAGTCCGCGCGCCTCCAGAACCGGCGTGGCGGAAGAAGCAGTTTGAGGTGTCGACATGGCAGGCTCCTCTTCGCGTTAGCGGCGATGTGACAGTTTGTCGGCGGCGACCGCGAGAATGACGAGAATCCCCGTTATCAGCACCTGATACACCGACGAGACGCCGATCAGCGTGAGGCCGTTGCGAAACACGCCGACGATCAGCGCGCCCAGCAGCGTTCCGACGACGGACCCGCGCCCCCCGAAAAGACTCGTTCCGCCAAGCACGACCGCCGTGATGCTGTCGAGGTTTTCCGTCTGCCCGGCTTGCGGATCACCCACACCGGTGCGCGATACCGAAAGCAGCGCGGCGATGCCGTAGAACACACCTGCGAGCGTATACACCGTGATCAGGATGCGTTGCGACTTCAGGCCCATCAGGCGCGCGGCTTCCGCGTTATTGCCGAGCGCATAGAGATGCCGGCCCGGCACCGTATCGCGTAGCACGAACCACGTCGCCAGATACATCAGCAAGGTCAGCACGGTGCCGTACGTGACTTCCGCGGGGCCGATGCGGAACGTGTTGCCGAAGAACATGATCGCATCGGGCAGATTCGTGACGCTCTCCGCGTTCGAATAAAGCTGCGTCAAGGCGAACGCGATGTTCAGCGTGCCGAGTGTCACGATGAAGGCGGGCAGTTTGATGCGCGTGATCAGCAGGCCATTGAGCAGGCCGAACAGCGCGCTCGCGGCAATGCCGCAGACAATCGCTATGACGGGCGGCACGCCGAGCACGACCGCGAATTTGGTCATCACGATCGAGCCGAATGCCATCACCATCCCGCACGACAGGTCGATGCCGCTGGTGAGCACGATCAGCGTCTGGCCGATCGCGATGACGGCGACGACCATCGTCTGCTGAAGAATCAGCGAGAGGTTCTGGAACGACAGAAAGCGGTTGCTCTGCGAGATGAAGAAAGCGCATGCGAGCAGCAGTGCCAGCAAGGGGCCGATTTCAGCGAGAGAGGGCAGATGGTCGCCGAGACGGCGGGCGCCGGGGGCCGACGGAGTAGACATGATGTGTTCCTCGATGCGATCGCGTGATGGGTGGCACGCGCGACTTCGCCGGGACCCGCGGGCGCGGGTCCCACTGATGCATGAACGTTGCGTTCGCCCGCTACGTGGCGTCAGGGCCTGTTACTGGCCCCAGCAATTCGCGAGACCGAACTTCGAGTCCTTGCTTTCGACGCCGGGCATCGCCTTGTCGGTGATGAGCGTGACGCCAGTGTCGTGATAGCCGGTGGCCCTCTTGCCGGTCTTCACGTAGTCGACGCCTGCGCTCACGCCAAGCGCGGCCATCTTGAGCGGATATTGCTGGGAGGTCGCGGCAATGGCGCCGGCTTTCACGTTGCGCACGCCTTCACAGCCACCGTCGATCGATACGATCATCACGCCCTTGTCCTTGCCTGCTGCCTTGAGCGCGCGATATGCGCCAGCCGCAGCCGGTTCGTTGATCGTGTAGACCACGTTGATATCAGGCGATTTCTGCAGGCAGTTTTCCATCGCCGTCTGGCCCTTGGCCTGATCTCCACGTGTGTCCTGGCTACAGACGATGGAAGGATCGCCCTCCTTGATGCCCATGCCCTGAATAAAGCCGTTATGGCGAAGAACCCCGACCGATACGCCAGGCGCCAGATCGAGCGTCGCGATCTTCGCGGGCTTGCCGGCAAGCGCGGCCTTGGCGTATTCACCGATGAGTACGCCTGCCTTGAAGTTGTCGGTGGCGAAGAGGGCATCCGTTGCGCTTTGCGGATCGGTCGGTGTGTCGAGCGCGATCACGAGTGCGCCCGCCGCGCGTGCCTTCTTGATGCTCGGCACGATTGCCTTCGTATCGCTTGGGGTGATCAGAATCGCCTTGGCACCGGCCGTCAGCATGTTTTCGATCGCCGTCACCTGGCTCGCGTTATCGCCGTCGAACTTGCCCGCGGCCGTAAGCAGTTTCGCACCGTCTTTCTGCGCTTCCGCGTTGGCGCCCTCGCGCATCTTCACGAAGAAGGGGTTGGTGTCGGTTTTCGTGATCAGGCCGATAACCGGCTGGTCGGCGGCATGGGCCACGCCTGCGCACCATACGGCGCTGGCGGCGACGCACATCGATACAACACGCTTGATGACGGGATGCTTGCTGGAATTCATGGATCGCTCCTCCGGGTTATTGGCAACGACGTTTCGACTTCAAGGTCGATTCAATGACATGCGGGACGGTGTGCGTCTCTCTGGTTGTTGATTTGCCGTCTCGCCTTTGTGTGGGCGCATGGGCAGACTAAATCAATTGCCTTTATTTAGTACAGCAGGTGGGTGGTAAGGTGTCAATGAGGATTGGCTTGAGCGGATGCGCAAGGCTGGCATGCCTGCAGGCACGCTCATGTTGAGGCAGCAAGGCGTGAAGTCAATTGTGCGGTGCGGTATCGGACGCGATCGATGAGGGTAAATCCCTGGCTGAAACGCAGGCGAGACGGCGAACGGGATGGCCGGCCATCATGATCGCCAGAAACAACGGCACGTCCGCTTGATCAAACGGTCGCTACAATCTTGCCGAATTGTTCGTTCGACTCCAGAAAGCGATGCGCCTCGCTGTCAAAGGCTGCGAGGGGACATGATTAGCCGGTTCAACTGGGCGAGGCCGGCCGGTTTAACCAGGTAATGATCGAAACCCGCCTGCGTTGCACGGTCAAGGTGCTCTTCTCCAGCGTAGCCGCTGAGTGCGATCAGCAAGACCTCAGCGAAGTCGGGCATCGCACGTAACCGGCGGCCGATTTCGTAGCCATCCATGTCCGGCAGCCCGATGTCGAGCAGGATGACGTCCGGCTGAAAATCCGTCGCGATCTGCATGGCGGATGGACCGTCGGACGCGGTCTTCACCTCGTGCCCGTCGAGCCTTAATACCATCGCCGTGCCCGCGGAAGCGCCAATTCCGACGAGCGGAAAGGCAAGCGACGTCGATTCGTTC
>CALFSF010000025.1 GCA_937917025.1 uncultured Paraburkholderia sp. | reverse complement strand
TCGACGGCCGCTTCGATCACATGGCGCAGGATTGGCTCACCTGCATACTTCCGTGCGCCGGCCGACGCCTGCATGATGACCGGCGCGCCGACCCTGTCCGCCGCCGCCATGATCGCCTGCACCTGTTCCAGGTTATTCACGTTGAATGCCGGGAGGCCATAGCCGTTTTCGGCGGCATGGTCCAGCAACTGACGCATTGATACGAGAGGCATGGTGAAACTCCTTAATTGAAACGAAACCTGTGCCGTCGGCATCTAATTTTTGAGATTTTATCGCGAAGCAAGCCGCATTCCCGTGCGTGCCTTCCCTGAGCGTGGGCTCAGGGGCGCGCCGCCTCTCCCGGGAACGCGGCCTGTCCGCCGCGCCGATGGGCATACATCCAGTCTGATCAGTACGGTTCACCCACCCGCACGATTTTCAGTGTGTTCGTTCCGCCGGCCTGACCCATCGGCTCGCCGACCGTCAGTACCACCATGTCGCCAAGCGACGCGTAGCCCTTGCTCACCACCACTTCGAGCGCCTGCGCGAGCGCCGTGTCGCGATCGGTGTTGGTGTCGAGGTGCAGCGACGTCACGTTGCGGTACAGCGCCATCGCGCGCTCGCTGCCGGTGCGCGGCGTGAGCGCGAAGATCGGCACGTGCGTCCAGTGACGCGACATCCACAGCGCGGTCGACCCCGATTCCGTCAGCGCGACGATCGCCTTCGCGCCGAGGTGGAACGCCGTGAAGAGCGCGCCCATCGCGATCGACTGGTCGATGCGCGTGAACGTACGGTCGAGGAAATCCTTGTCCAGCGCCGAGTTTTCCGACTTCTCGGCTTCAACGCAGATCGCGGCCATCGTTTCGATGGTCTGCACCGGATACTTGCCCGCCGCCGATTCCGCCGACAGCATCACGGCATCCGTGCCGTCGAGCACCGCGTTCGCGACGTCCGACACCTCGGCGCGCGTCGGCACCGGCGCGTGGATCATCGATTCCATCATCTGCGTGGCGGTGATGACGAACTTGTTCGACTCGCGCGCCATGCGGATCATGCGCTTTTGCAGCGCCGGGACTGCGGCATTGCCCACTTCCACGGCAAGGTCGCCGCGCGCGACCATGATGCCGTCCGACGCATCGAGGATGCCCTGCAGCGCCGGAATGGCTTCGGCGCGCTCGATCTTCGCGATCATCTTCGGCTTGATGCCGTAAGGCGCGCCCGCGATGTTGGCGAGCTGACGGGCCATTTCCATGTCGGTCGCGTTCTTCGGGAACGATACCGCGACAAAATCCGCACCGAGCGACATGGCGGTCTTGATGTCTTCCATGTCCTTTTCGGTCAGCGCCGGCGCCGTGAGGCCGCCGCCCTGGCGGTTGATGCCCTTGTTGTTGGACAGGTCGCCGCCGATCTTCACCGTCGTGTGAATCTCGGTGCCAAGCACGCGCGTGACATTCAGGACGATCAGGCCGTCGTTGAGCAGCAGCACGTCGCCCGGTTTCAGGTCGCGCGGCAGATCCTTGTAATCGAGGCCGACGCGGTCGTCGTTGCCGAGTTCGCACGCGGAATCGAGGATGAATGAATTGCCGGCGATCAGCGTGGTCTTGCCGTTTTCGAACTTGCCCACGCGAATCTTCGGGCCTTGCAGGTCAGCCATGATGGCGACCTCGCGGCCAGCCTTGCGCGCGGCTTCGCGGACGAACTCAGCGCGTTGGCGATGGTCGTCGGCGGTGCCGTGCGAGAAGTTGAGCCGCACCACATCGCATCCGGCCTGAATCATTTGCAGCAGGATCTCCTGCGTACTGGAAGCCGGGCCGATGGTGGCGACAATCTTGGTGGCGCGATGCATGAGTCTCCTCGTCTGGATGGGTTCGCTGGATTGAGCGCTGCGAGTCGGATTCGGTGGCGTTGCCGCGCGAGCGGCTGCCGGGGGTTGCGCGCCGGCTGGAGCTGGCGTCGCTTTATTTGAACGGTGCGCACCGGGCGTGGCCGGTGCCGCGATGTCAGGTGCCTGTGCGCTGGCTTCGGCCAGCGCGGTGGTGTCGGGTGTGGCGGTTTCCGCTGGCGCACGGGTGTGCTGCGCCGTTACTGCGTGATTCTGCGCGGGGTCCTGCACCGCTGGCTGGCCCGGCGCGCCGACTGACGCCGGCGCCGCTGCCAGCGGCTTGCTGCTGGAGCGCGGGCTGCGCTCCCCTGCGGCTGTCGTACGCGGCGTGAGCCGGCCTTTTGCTGATTTCGTCGGGGAGCGCGTTGCCACGTTAAGCCCGCGATTCGAGGATTTCGACGGCGGGCAGTTTCTTGCCTTCGAGAAACTCGAGGAACGCGCCGCCGCCCGTCGAGATATAGCTGACCTTGTCGTGGATGCCGTATTTGGCGATCGCCGCGAGCGTGTCGCCGCCGCCCGCAATCGAGAACGCCGGCGACTTCGCGATCGCGTCAGCCAGCGTCTTCGTGCCGTTGCCGAACTGGTCGAATTCGAACACGCCGACCGGGCCGTTCCAGACGATCGTGCCGGCCTTTTCCAGCTGCGCGGCCAGCGCCTTCGCGGTGTCCGGGCCGATGTCGAGGATCAGGTCGTCATCCTCCACGTCGGCGACGGCCTTCACCTCGGCCTTCGCCGTCGGCGAGAATTCCTTCGCGGTGACGACGTCCGTCGGGATCGGCACCGAGGCGCCGCGCGCCTTCGCGGCATCGATGATCGCCTTTGCTTCGTTGACGAGATCCGCTTCGGCAAGCGACTTGCCGATCTTCAGGCCCGCCGCCAGCATGAACGTGTTCGCGATGCCGCCGCCGACGATCAGCTGGTCGACCTTGCCGGCGAGCGAATCGAGAATGGTGAGTTTGGTCGACACCTTGGAGCCGGCGACGATCGCCACCAGCGGACGCTTCGGCGCGCCGAGCGCCTTGCCGAGCGCGTCGAGTTCAGCCGCGAGCAGCGGACCCGCGCAGGCGACCGGCGCGTATTTCGCGATGCCGTACGTGGTGGCCTCGGCGCGGTGCGCGGTGCCGAACGCATCGTTGACATAGACGTCGCAGAGCTTCGCCATTTTTTGCGCGAGCTCGTCGGAATTCTTCTTTTCGCCCTTGTTGACGCGGCAGTTCTCGAGCAGCACGACCTGGCCCGGCGCGACGTTCACGCCGTTCTCCACCCAGTTCGCGACGAGCGGCACGTCGCGGCCGAGCAGTTCACCGAGGCGCTTCGCGACCGGCGCGAGCGAGTCTTGCGGCTTCAGTTCGCCTTCGGTCGGGCGGCCAAGGTGCGACGTGACCATCACGGCCGCGCCGGCATCGAGTGCGTCGCGGATCGCCGGCACCGACGCGCGGATGCGGGTGTCTTCGGTGATGTTGCCGTGATCGTCCTGCGGCACGTTCAGATCGGCGCGGATGAACACGCGCTGGCCGGCAAGCTTGCCTTCGGCGATCAGATCGGTGAGACGCTTCACTTGGGTCATGGTGTCGGGATGCAGTTTGATTGGAAGGCGATGATGGACGGCGCAACCTGCCCGACATGACGAGGACAGGACCGGCGGCATCGGCCGCGGCTTCGCGCAGTGATCCGGAAGACAGCTATTTTAACCGATACCGGTGGCGTTCCTGGACGTGCTGCAGCGAATGTCCAGCATTTGGGTGGGCGTTGCGCGATGCTGCAACGCAA
>CALFSF010000024.1 GCA_937917025.1 uncultured Paraburkholderia sp. | reverse complement strand
GCGTCGCGTATCTGTTCATGGCCGGGCAGTTCTGGGTATGGGGCTTCGCGGGCGCCGGCATCGCCGCGATTCTCGTGCTCGTGACGCTGTGGAACGGCGGCGGCTACGGCCTCGCGCACGAAGAGATGCTGCGCTGCCATCTGGCGCAGCTCGGGTTTCTCTTTGTCGCGTCGCTGCCGATGTATCTGCTGGGTATCGACTGGGGGCGCTGGCTCTCGTCGGTATCGATTTCGTATCTGCTGCTGTTTTTTGCCGATGGTCCGGCCGCGATCACGGTGCCGGATCTGGGGCGTCTCGTGCCGCGCGGGTTGCGCGCGCGGATCGCGGACGCATTCGTCATCACGCCGTTCGCCGTGATCAGCGGCATCGTCGTTTCGGCGACGCGTCACAGAAAGGCGCTGTTTCTGCTCGCGCTGTTCTTCTGTTTGACGTTTCGCGCGCCCGAATGCTGCGTGACGCTCGGCAGCCCTTTCTACCGGTTAAAGCCGATGCTCGAACAGATCGTCAAGCCGTCGCTGCATGGCCTGTAGCGGCGTGTACTGTCCCGCAATGTGGCGCCACGTACAGAGGTAACCGGGCCGCTCTGCTCCAATGGGCCTGCGATGCGCGTCGTGCGCGTCACACGCATTGACCTGCATGCGCGCCGCGCTGCACGTATGAATCGCGCGGCGCGTCGTATCGACGGGGGAGAGTGTCGAATGAACGATCTCGCATTGCCTTTTGCGCTTCGCGACCGTGACGCCCGTTCGCGCTGCACGGTGCAGCCCGTGATTCTGGCGGGCGGCTCCGGCACGCGGCTGTGGCCGCTGTCGCGCGAACAGTATCCGAAGCAGATGATCGGTCTCATCGACGACGAGTCCCTGCTCGAAGCCACGCTGTGCCGTCTTGATGGCGCGTTCGCGCCGGTGGCCGGCCGCGTGAACCATGCGGATGGCGGCGGCATCGAAATGGTCCAGGCCGCGCCGATGATCGTCTGCGGCGAGGATCTGCGGCTTCTGACCGTCGACAAGCTCGAGCGTTGCGGCAAGGCGGCGCGGCTCGTGCTCGAACCGCTGCCGCGCAACACGGCGCCCGCGCTGACCGTCGCGGCGCTGGCAGCGCGCGACGACGCGCCGGCCGGCAGCGATCCGGTGCTGGTCGTGATGCCGGCCGACCACCTGATCGCCGACCGCGCGGCCTTCGCGCATGCGCTCGAAGAGGCCGTCGCCCACGCGGCGCGCGGCGCGATCGTCGCGCTCGGCGTGCCGCCCGAGCGTGCCGAAACCGGCTACGGCTATATCCGCACCGGCGCCGCGAGCGGCGACAACGGCGCGCGCGCGATCGACCACTTCGTCGAAAAGCCTGATGCCGAACTCGCCGCGCACTACGTCGCGTCGGGCGAATACTGGTGGAACAGCGGCATCTTCGTGGTGCGGGCGTCGGTCTGGCTCGCGGCGATCGCCGAGTGCCGTCCGGCCATCGCGGCGGCGTGCGCGGACGCGTTCTCGCACGCGTCGATCGACAGCGACGGTGCGTTGCGGCTCGATCGCGCGGCCTTCGCGGGCTGCCCGTCCGATTCGATCGACTACGCGGTGATGGAACAGATCTCGCTCGACGGGGGCCTCACGGGCGTCGTCGTGCCGTTCGTCGCGGGATGGTCCGACGTCGGCGCATGGGACGCGGTGTGGGACGTCTCGAAGAAAGATGCCGATGGCAACGTCGCGCGCGGCCGGGTGCTGTTCGAGGGCTCGCAGGACAGCTTCGCGCATTCGGACGGACGCCTCGTCGCGTGCGTGGGCGTGAGCGGCGTGGTGGTCGTCGAAACGGCCGACGCGGTACTGGTTGCATCGAAGGATCGCGTGCAGGACGTGAAGGCGATTGTCGGCCGGCTGAAGGCGACGGCCGGCACGGAAGCAAAGGAACATCGCAAGGTGCAGCGGCCGTGGGGCTGCTATGACTCGATCGATCACGGCGAGCGCTTTCAGGTGAAGCGCATCGTGGTGAAGCCGGGCGGCCGGCTTTCGCTGCAGATGCATCATCACCGCGCGGAACACTGGGTCGTGGTGCGCGGCACGGCACGCGTCACGCGTGGCGACGAACACTTCCTGCTGTCGGAAAACCAGTCCACGTATATCCCGCTTGGCGTCACGCACCGGCTCGAAAACCCGGGCAAGACGCCGCTCGAAATCATCGAGGTGCAGTCGGGCAGCTATCTTGGCGAAGACGACATCGTGCGCTTCGACGACCAGTATGGGCGCGTCGCGAACGGCGCGGCAGGCGAGGGGGCCTCGCAGGGGACCCTGAGCGGAACCTTGGGGAGCGGCGATGAATGCACGGGCACTTCCGGTCAGTGACGCTGTGTGTCCCGACCGCGCGGCGAACGAAAACGCCGCGCAATTCGACGAGCGCGATTTTCGTCGCGCGCTGGGCCGCTTCGCGACCGGTGTCGTCGTCATCTCGACCGGCCGCGGCGACCAGCTGCACGCGATGACCGCCAACGCGTTCATGTCGGGTTCGCTGAAACCGCCGCTCATCGTCGTGTCGGTCGGACATCGCGCGCGCATGCATGAGCGTCTGATGCAAAGCGATCTGTTCGGCGTCAGCGTGCTGTCCGACGAACAGGAACCGCACAGCCGCCACTTCGCCGGCGAGCCGCAGACGTGGCTCGCGCCGCGCTTCACGGAGGTCGACGGACTCGATGGCGTGGTGCTGCTCGACCGCGCGGTCGCGCGCTTCGGCGCGCGCGTCGTCGACCGGCATCCATGCGGCGATCACACGCTGTTTGTCGGCGAGGTACTCGCGTTCTCGCTCGACGAGCATGCGCCGCTCGTCTTTTTCGGCGGCCGCTACGCTTCGGTCGCGCGCGATCATTGAGCGGCGGCGCGGGCGTGGCGCGTTCGGCATGGCCGCATCGTGCGGCGGTTTTCACGCGCCGGATTTCGCCGATGCACCGGCACGTGGCGGCATGGCGTGAACGGCCGTGCGCGTGCGCTGACCGCGTACTCGCATCTCATGCAACGCAGTGCAATTTTTTCATGGAACATCCGCCCGCGGACCATGCGGCGCGCGCTTTTGGCCGACGTGCGTTACGCAGACGAAACAAATTGTCAGAGGGATAACCCTGTCAGGACGTATCCCAACTGGCGCATCGCTGATGAACGAAGCAACGTACAGAAAAGCGGTCAGCAAGGATACGGGAGCGCAGGGTCAACGGGCAACACAGGCGACAGACGCCGTATCGGGGAGAGTGTCATGGAACAGCCGAACAAGGACCGCTCGCTGGTGAGCAAGGTCATGGATGGGCTCGTCACGGGCATCGTCGAGGAAAAGTATGGCGCGGTGCTGCCGCCGCAGGATGTGCTGTCGAAGGACTTCGACGTCAGCCGCACGGTGATGCGCGAGGCGCTTTCGATGCTGCTCGCGCGCCACATGCTCGACGTGCGGCCGAAGATCGGCACACGCATCCGGCCCATGCGCGACTGGCGCATGATCGACGAGGAAGTCGTGAACTGGCGCTTTCGGGCGAAGCCGGATCAGACCTTCCTGCGCGACGTGATCGAGTTCCGCATGCTGATCGAGCCGCGCGCTTCGGCGCAGGCGGCCGCACGCGCGACGCCCGCCGAGATCGCCGGCATTCGCGACGCGTACACCGCATTCCGCGCACTGCGCCCGGGCGACGCAGGGTATGCGGAGGCGGACGAGCTGCTGCACACGCGCATTCTGGTCGCGAGCGGCAACCAGTTCTTCCAGCAGATGGCGGCGATCATTCGCGGCGCGCTTTCGGCGGCGCGCGAGGTGGTCGACCAGAAGGACGGTGTCTGGCAGGCCACGCTCGACACGCATGCGCGCGTGGTGAGCGCCATCGAGCGTCACGACCCGAAGGATGCGGAAGCCGCCTCGCGTGCGCTGATCGACTTCACGGCCGACGAGATCTGCCGCATGTTCGAGGCCGAGCGGCCGGTGTCCGGCTAAGGCCGTATCGATGCGGTTCCAGTGAAGGGCAGGCAGGCGATCGTGCCGTGGCCGGCCCGAGGCTCACATGCGCGACAATGTCGCCTGTCAGCAACCGCACTGGAACAGGCCATCGATGAAAGAAGAAACCGTGATTCGCTGGGGCGTCGTCGGAACAGGGCGCATCGCGCGCCGCTTTGCACAGGGCCTCGCGCATGTGCCCGCCACGAAGATCACCGCCGTGTGGTCGCGCCGCGCCGAACCCGCAACGGCGTTCGCCGCGGAGTTCGGCGGTGCCGCATACGGCAGCCTCGACGCGCTCCTCGCGAGCGACATCGACGCCGTCTATATCGCCACCCATCAGGACAGCCACGCGGATTACGCGCTCGCCGCGCTCGCGGCGGGGCGTCACGTGCTGTGCGAAAAGCCGGCCACCGTCAACGCGGCGCAGCTCGATCGCGTGGTCGACGCGGCGCACGCCGCGCAACGGCTCTTCATGGAGGCGATGAAGCCGCCGTTCTATCCGCTCTATCGCCAGTTGCGCGCGCATCTCGAAGCGGATCCGGTCGGCGCGATCGGGCTCGTGCGCGCGGGCTGTTCGGTGCCGGGCGTACCCGATGACCATCCTTCGCTGTCGTTCGATCATGCGGGCGGCGCGCTGCTCGACATCGGCATCTACGAGATGTTTCTCGCCGTCGACTGGCTCGGCGCGCCGCTCGACGTGCAAACCATCGGCAGGCTCGGCGCGACGGGCGTCGACGTGTTCGCGAGCCTCAATAGCCGCCACGAGCACGGCATCGCGCAGCTCTTCTGCGGCCTCGACCTCGCCGGCAAGGGCGACGCGCTGCTCGCGGCACCTGGCGGCCACGTGACGATTCACGAAAACTGGTGGAACCCCACACGCGCGACGATCCGTTACGCGGACGACCGCGTCGTCGAACTCGACGCGCCGTTCGAAGGCGGTGGCCTCAACTACGAGACCGCGCACTTTTGCGAGCTGATCCGCGCGGGGCACGTGGAGAGTCCCGTCATGACGCACGCGAAATCGCGGCAGATGATCACGATGACCGACGCCGCGCGTGCGACGCTCGGTCTGCGCTTCGCCGCCGACGAGTGATACGATCTGCCCGGTCGACGCGTTGCAGCGAACCTGCCGCGCGTCGATCGAGCTTTCGGATTCCTTGCCGCAGGAGCAGGTCGTGACACGTATGTTGATGAGATTCTGGCGCAGCAATAAAAGCCTGATTGCCTTTCTTGCGCTGATGGTGCTGTTTCGCAGCGCCGTGGCCGACTGGAACGTCGTGCCGAGCGGCTCGATGCTGCCGACGATCCGCGAAGGCGATCGCATTCTCGTCGACAAGATGGCGTACGACCTGCGCATTCCGTTCACGCATATCGCGATTGCGCACCTGCACGATCCGCGGCGCGGCGATATCGTGACGATCGATTCGTCGGCGGCGCATGAGCTGATTGTGAAGCGGCTGATCGGCCTGCCGGGCGACCGCATCGCGATGCGCGACAACGTGCTGTACGTGAACGGCGTGCGCGCGGATTATCAACCGATGCAGCAGCTGCCGCTGCCGGGCGATGCGCTGTCGCCGGGTGATTATCTGCGCGAGCGTTTTGGCGGCGTATCGCACGCGGTGCGGCTCTCGGAGATCGCGCCGAGCCC
>CALFSF010000023.1 GCA_937917025.1 uncultured Paraburkholderia sp. | reverse complement strand
GCTGCTGCACCCCGGCGCGTGTCTGGATCATGAGAGACGCAGTGCCGAACATCACGGGGACGACGCGGGTTTTCCACATGAAGAATCTCCGGGAAGGCTGCTTCCGGCGGGATGGGCAGGCGCCCATCTTACGCTCGATCGGGCCAATCGATTTCTGACACAGGGTACGGGGCGGGGTTCAGCAACGCCCTGTTTCAGGTGGTGACGCACAGGCCGCACTTCAACTGTTCCGACACCTGATTCGCGATGGACGCACGCGGCGTTCCCCCGTCCGCGAACGGGTTTCAGCGCGGCTGCGCGGGCGGTGGCGCTGTTAGCAGCACACCCTTCCGGCTGCTCGCTTGCAAGCGGACAGGGTCTCGATACACTGAAAATCAGGCGACGTCATGCCGGTGTCGCCGCGGCGGTAAAGCCCGGCAGATACGCACAAAAACGGGGTGAGCGATGACGACAGCCATGGTCAGACAGGAAATCGCGGTGGCGTCGTTCAGCCAGGTCTATGACCTCGATCGGGTCGAGACGGCGTTGAACGATCTCAGCGAAGGCGCGAACGACGCGCTGCGCGCCACCTACGAAATGATGCTGAAGGTCGGCAATCTGCGCTTTTGTGTGAAGCCGAACCGGATGCCGTCGATCGACGATCTGATCGGCGCGCTGCCCAACTTCGCGGAGCCGCTCGACGACGTGCGCCGTCAGGTCGCGCTGTGTCTCGAAACCGAAGACCGCCTCGAACTGATGCCGATTCTGCTGCTCGGCGATCCGGGCATCGGCAAGACGCATTTCGCGAAGCAGCTGTCGCGGCTGCTCGGTACGTCGTATCACTACGTCGCGATGGGTTCGCTCACGGCCGGCTGGATTCTGTCGGGTGCATCGTCGCAGTGGAAAAACGCGAAGCCGGGCAAGGTGTTCGAGGCGCTCGTGCGCGGCACGTTCGCGAACCCGGTGATCGCCGTCGACGAAGTCGACAAGGCCACCGGAGACTCGCAATACGATCCGCTCGGCGCGCTCTACGCGCTGCTGGAGCACGACACGGCGCAGACGTTCATCGACGAATTCGCCGAAGTGCCGATCAACGCCGCGCACGTGATCTGGATCGCCACCGCCAACGATGCGCGTGGCATTCCGGAGCCGATCCTGAACCGCATGAACGTCTACGAGATTCCGCCGCCCGACCGCGATGGCGCGCGCCGGATCGCGCAGGCGATCTATCAGGAGATCCGCACGGCGCACGGCTGGGGCCAGCGCTTTCCCGCCGAACTCGGCGACGCCACGCTCGACGCGCTCGCGCAGGCATCGCCGAGGGAGATGCGTCGCGCGATTCTCAACGGTTTCGGCGCGGCGCGCATCGACAGGTGCGACGAGATCGGCGTTGCGCATATCCGGCTCGATACCGGGGCGCGCCGAAAACCGATCGGTTTTTGAAAAACGCCGTTTTGACCCCGAGTTTTACGTTTTTTTGTGCAAAAAACCGCTCTCGGACGGTTTTTCTCGTTCGGCGACTGGATTCGTGCGGTTTTCATCGTGCCGGTTGCCGAATTATTCTTTTTACCGAAACAGTCAATTCGTTTAATCGACGCGGATTTTTGATAGTCGACGTCTGCACTCCTTTGGCCGACGTGTCTCTGCATTTTCCGCATCGCGTTCTGCATACTGAACGCCGACGTACAATTTCGATCAGTACAGTAGATACGTTCGACAACGCGCGGTGCGACGCGCAGAGCGGCCGCATCCTGTTTTCTGGAATTCATCGGTCGATCAGGTAGCGCGGGCAAAGTCGCGTCAAGGGACATGGACCAAATTGAGTGTGTAGTGATCGGCGCGGGCGTGATCGGCCTCGCCGTGGCGCGCGCGCTGGCAGCACGTGGGCGCGAAGTGATCGTGCTCGAAGCGGCCGAGGCCATCGGCGTCGGGACGAGTTCGCGCAACAGCGAAGTGATTCACGCAGGCCTCTATTACCCACGCGGCTCGCTCAAGGCGTCGCTGTGCGTGCGCGGCCGTGAGATGCTCTACGACTATTGCGAGACGCGTGGCGTGCCGTATCGACGCTGCGGCAAGCTGCTCGTCGCGACGGCGCGCAACCAGGTGCCGCAACTCGACAGCATTCTCGCGCGCGGCAAGGAAAACGGCGTGCTCGACCTCGTGCGCATCAGTGGCGACGAGGCGCGCGCGCTCGAACCCGGGCTCGAATGCGTGGAAGCGGTGTTCTCGCCGCAGACGGGCATCGTCGACAGTCATCAACTGATGCTCGCGCTGCAGGGCGACGCCGAGCGCGACGGCGCGATGTTCGCGTTTCACGCGCCGGTCGACGCCATCGAGGCGAACAACGGGCGCTTCGTCATCAAGGTCGGCGGCGCCGCACCGACGACGATCAGCGCCGCATGCGTCGTCAACAGCGCCGGCCTGCAGGCGAACCGGCTTGCGCGCAGCATCCGGGGCCTCGATGCGCGGCACGTGCCGCCGCTCTATCTGGCGCGCGGCAATTACTTCAGCATGTCGGGGCGCACGCCGTTCAACCGGCTGATCTATCCGATGCCGAACGAGGCCGGGCTCGGTGTTCATCTGACGCTCGACTTGGGCGGCCAGGCCCGGTTCGGCCCGGACGTCGAATGGGTCGACACGATCAACTATGACGTCGATGCGCGTCGCGCGGAGTCGTTTTACGCGGCGATCCGCGCGTACTGGCCGCAATTGCCGGATGGCGCGCTGCAGCCGGCGTATGCGGGCATTCGGCCGAAACTCTCAGGCCCCGGCGAGCCCGCAGCCGATTTCCTGATTCAGGGGCCGGCCGCGCATGGCGTGCGAGGACTCGTCAACCTGTTCGGCATCGAGTCGCCTGGATTGACGGCATCGCTGGCGATCGCGCAGCGCGTCTGCGAACTGGCCGGGCGCGCGTGAGGCAAGGGGGGCGCTTCGGATGAGGGGAGTTCGAATCGCGACCCTTGCGCCGCTCGACGCGTTCAGTTTTTTGGTGGCTTTGGGAAAACGCTTGAGAAAAGGGGCGCGGCGCAAAAATCAGGGCACGTGTCCGGGCCAGTTGAAATGTCAATTCGTCCATGGCGCGTTGCGCGAAGCGATTGCTCATGAATATGACGAACCCTGCGTCGAGGAGCCCCGCTACGAATTCGCTTATCCCTGGCATTTGGGCTCATCCGCGGCCGCTTCATTGTTATTCTTGGAAACCGCTGTCGTTAGAACGGCGTTCAGATCAATAACATGGAGTGAGTCCCCCATGAAGTCATCCCGTCGTACGTTTCTGATTACGAGCTTCGGCGTTGCGTCGTCGCTCGCGCTCTCCCGCCAGGCGTTCGCCGACACCGCGAAAGTCGCCGAAAACGATCCGACCGCGCAGGCGCTCGGCTACAAGACAGACGCCAGCAAGGTCGACAAGGCGAAGTACGCCAAATACGCGGCCGGCCAGGATTGCGGCAACTGCAGTTTCTATCAGGGCAAGCCGAGCGACCCCTATGCAGGATGCCAGATGTTCGCGGGCAA
>CALFSF010000022.1 GCA_937917025.1 uncultured Paraburkholderia sp. | reverse complement strand
CCCGGTCGACTATATGCGCGGAATTTCCTGCAGATCCGTGACCATCGAACCCGGCGGCGCGAGCGCCGGCCCGGGCACGCCGCCCGCTTCGTCGCGAGCGTCTGCACTCGTGCCGTTGCTGGCGGACTCGCCGTGGCCGAAATATTCGAGCGTGTAATCGATGAACGCGCGCGTCTTCGCCGACAGATACTGGCGGCCCGGATAGACGATCGACACCTTCACCTCCGGATCGTCCACGGTGTAATCCGGCACGACGCGACGCAGCGTGCCGGCGGCGAAGTCGTCGGCGACCAGTTGCGACGGCAGGATCGCGACGCCCATTCCCGCGAGCGCCGCGAGCCGCACCATCAGCGCGCTGTTGACGGTATAGGCGGGCTGCAGCGTGACCTGCTCCGTGTGTCCCCTTGCATCCGCGAAGTGCCATGTCGGGCTGCGCTGTTCAGATGGCAGCGAAACGAATGCGTGTTTGACGAGCTCGTCAGGCCGCGCGGGTTCGCCGTGCTCCTCGATATACGCGGGCGACGCGCACGTCACGAGCGCATTGGTGCCGATCGGGCGCTCCACGAGATCCTTGCTCGTCACCATGAACGCCGTCACGATGCCGACGTCGTAGCCGTCCTCGACGAGATCGACGTGGCGCTCGGCGAGCGTCAGGCGGATGCGCACCTTCGGATACAGTCTGCGATAGCCGTTCATTAGCGGCGTGAGCGACAGCAGCGACAGCGCGCCCGACGCGACGATCCGCAACGTGCCGCCGGGCTCGCGCCCGGTATAGGCGACGGTGTTTTCCAGATGATCGAGGTCTTCGAGCAGGCCGCGGCAGCCTTCCAGATAACGGATACCCGCTTCGGTCAGGGAGAGATTGCGCGTCGTGCGGTTGATGAGCCGGGTTTGCAGATGCGCTTCGAGCATGGCGATCGAGCGCGTGACGAGGGCATTCGAGACGTCGAGCTGCTGGGCGGCACGGCGAAAACTCTGTGTTTCGGCGACTCTCGCGAAAACACGCATGGCATGAATCTGGTTCATGGCATCTAGCCTCGTATTGGCACGGCAAAGCCATGCCGAGCTGGCCATACAGCGGGCCTGTGGCAGCGGCCGGCTCTTTCAGATTCACCCGGTCCGCCGGAAAATTCCGTCGCTAAAAAATCATATTGGCAGTTTCGGGGAATTACAATATTTAGTTAAAACAACAACGTTTCGCTGCGTAAAAGCATTTATACGTTGCCGGACGGAAGCAGAAAGTGTTGTCGATTTTCTGTAATCCGCAATGCATTAAAATCCGGTGCCCCCGGGCGGCCGGCGGTTTCCCCGCTTTCCCCAGCTTGATGGGCGAACTCACGGGGCAACGTTGTGTGCAGATCATTCCATGCAGCTTCCGTCTGTATCCGGTAAGCGCGCGAGGCCATCGTCATGGGCCCCGTGTCATCGACGCGCAATAAACGCCGAATCGAGCGCCGTTCGTCAAATTCCTGAACGAGGAAGGCTGAAGTCGTGCGCAACGCTGGTGCAATCCGTCTTCAGGCGGGTTTATTTCAGGATTTTTTAAGGTTTTTTATTAAATAAATCATCACAAAAGGTCAACGCCGGTCGACAGCAAAACCCACGAACCTCTTGCGCAAAGCCTCATAACGGTGAATGATCGAAAACCCGTCGCAACACCCAACCGCAAAGCAGCAAGCCTGCGCTGAACGCCAGAGAACCGAATGTCGACCCTCATCCCTTGCCCCACTGTCGAGTCCCTCGACGCAATCCTCCCCGAAGAACCTCTCCTGATGATGGGCGCCGGCCCGGTTCCGATTCCGGCCGCCGTCGCCAAGGCGAATACGATCGTCATCAACCATCTCGGCGCGACGATGGTCAAGGTCATCGGCCAGGTGAAGACCATGGCCCGTTATGTCTTCCAGACGGACTCGAAGTGGGTGCTCGGCGTCGCGGGTCCGGGATCGGCCGCCATGGAAATGGCAATCTCCAATCTCGCATGGGACGGCACCCGCGTGCTCGCCATCAAGAACGGCTTCTTCAGCGAACGGATGGCGGAAATGGGACGCCGTGTCGGCGCCCACGTGTCCACGCTCGACGTCCCCGACGGCGAAGTCGCCAGCCTCGAACAGGTTGCGGATGCCATTCGCCGCGAGCGCCCCGAAATCGTCACGATCGTGCAGGGCGAAACGTCCAACACGGTCTGGAATCATCATCTGAAGGACATCGCGGCACTCGCGAAAGCCGCCGGCGCACTCGTGATCGTCGACGCGGTCTGCACGCTCAGCACCATGCCGCTCGAAATGGACGCGTGGGGCATCGATGCGGTCATCACCGGCGGTCAGAAAGGCCTTTCGTCGATTCCCGGCGTGTCGCTCATCGCGTTCTCGGATGCGGCATGGGCGCGTGTCAAAGCCCGGACGCAACCGAACGCGCACTGGTGTCTCGACGCGTCGCTCGCGGAAAACTTCTGGCATAACGCGGGGTATCACTACACGGCCCCCGTCTCGGGCGTGCTCGCGCTGCACGAGGCGCTTCGCCTCGTCTGCGCGGAAACGCTCGAAAAGCGCTTCGCCCGTCACCTGAAGTGCTCGGTCGCGCTGCAGGAAGGCGTCGCGTCGATGGGCCTCAAGCTCTATGCGCCGCCGGCGTGCCGCCTGAATTCGGTCGTGGGGATCGAGGTGCCGAAGGGCCTGAGTCCCGGCGATATCTGCGGTCACATCTCGCGCCAGCATCAGGTCGAAATCTCGGGCTCGTTCGGCCTGCCGATCGTGCGCATCGGACAGATGGGCGAGCAGTGCCGCGAACACAATCTGTTCCGCACGCTGCACGCGCTGGGTCGCACCATGGTCGATCTCGGTGTCGCAATCGATCTGCCAGCCGGCGTCGCCGCGCTGGAAAAGTCGCTGTCGAACGGAGCGCGCAGCGCCGCTCGCGCCGCGTAAATGCACGAAAGCCCGTGCTGATCCGTTTCAGCACGGGCTTTCGTGTCAGACGCCCGACCGGGACGCCTGACGATTCACGGCGGATTCACAGCGCGGCCGGGGCCCCCGATACACGCGTGTGCCGCAGATACAGCATCATCGAAAGCACGACCGCCGCGGCCGCGGCAATAGCGGCAAAAAGAAACACCGATGCGTATCCGAATTCTCCCGCGATATAGCCGGCGAGCGGCCCGGTAATTCCCAGCGACAGATCCAGAAACACCGAGTACGCGGAAAGCGCCGCGCCGCGGCTCGCCGGCGGCACGAGCGCGACCGCCTCGACGCCGAGCGCGGGAAACACGAGCGCGAAGCCGAAGCCGGTGAGCGCGGCCCCGGCCAGCGCGAAATGCGGCTCGGGCGCGAGCCACAGCATCAGCAGCCCGACGCACTCGAACGCGAACGATGCAATCGCCACGCGAAAACCGCCGTACGTGCGGATCGTGTTCGCAAACAGCAGACGCGAGCCGACGAACAGCGTGCCGAACACGGTCAGCGAAAGCGCGGCGTTCGGCCAGTGGCGCGCTGCGTAAAAGAGCGTGATGAACGTGGCGATCGAACCAAAACCCGCCGACCCGAGCGCGAGCCCAATGCCGTGCGGCAGCACGCGCGTGAACACGCTGCGGTACGACATGCGTTCGCCATGCACGACAGGCACCGGCGCGATCGGCCGGGCCAGATACAGGCCGAGCGCCGCCAGCGCGATCACGACAAAACCGAGCGCCTCGAAGCCGATCGTATGCACGATCGCCACGCCGAGCGGCGCGCCGATCGCGAGCGCGCCGTACGTCGCAATGCCGTTCCACGAAATCACGCGCGCGTTGTTCGCGGTGCCGATGCGCCCGATGCCCCACAGAATCGCGCCCGTGCCGCACAGGCTTTCGCCGAAACCCAGCACGAGGCGGCTGATCACGAGCAACCCGAGACTGATCGCCGGCCAGCGGACGCACAGCGCGGCCGCGAGCAGCAGCACGCCGCTCGCGCCGCAGCCGATCAGGCCGATGGTGACGGTCTTCTTCGGCCCGAGCGTATCGGCCGAGCGGCCCGCGATGGGGCGCGAGGCGAGCGTCGCGAAGTACTGCACGCTGATCGCCAGGCCCGCGAGGATCGCGCTGTAACCGAGGTCCTCGTGGACGTAGCCCGGCAGCACGGCAAGCGGGATGCCGATCGTCAGGTAGCAAAGAAACGTGAAAAAGACGACCGGAATGATCTGGAGCGTGGTCGCAAATTCGCTGCGGGGTGAGGCAGAGTCGACGGACATGGGGAAAACGAGACTTGAAAACGGCAGAAGGTCGTGATTTTCCCATGGAATGGGATGTTCTGCAGGACTTGCTTAATATTTTCCGTCGCCAGAAAACAGTGTCAAATGGGAAAAGGCCCGATCAGGTAGCCAGTTTTATCGAAATTCCCGCAGATCCCGGCTTTAGCCCTTCAAGCGCGTGCTACATAAAACGGCACAAAACACAAAAACACGTCAAAACGGACAACCCAATATAAGCCCATGAGGTAAATCCCTGAGCGATTTATCGCCGCAACGATATGCCCCGCATGCGATCGCCGCTATGGGTTGTGAATATTGATGGTGTTAGTTTTCGAGACATCAACTGCATGACCGTCCCCACGGACGCAGAGAAACAGGGAAGAGACATGAGCCAGCCGATCCGCTTTTATCACCGCAACGCGATTCGCGAAGTCAGCGACGCGCCCGTCACCCGCACCGTCCTGCAATACCTGCGCGAAGACGCGCACTGCACCGGCACCAAGGAAGGCTGTGCCGAAGGCGACTGCGGCGCATGCACGGTCGTGATCGGCGAGCGCGACGAAGCGGGCGGCGTCAGCTTCAAGGCGGTCAACGCGTGCATCCAGTTCCTGCCGACGCTCGACGGCCGGGCGCTCTTCACCGTCGAGGATCTGCGCCAGCCGGATGGCTCGCTGCATCCGGTGCAGCAGGCCATGGTCGACTGTCACGGCTCGCAGTGCGGGTTCTGCACGCCGGGCTTCGTGATGTCGATGTGGTCGCTGTACGAAAAGCACGGCCACGAGCATGCCTGCGCGAACAAAACCGTGCCGTCGCGCACGGATATCAGCAACGCGCTGACGGGCAACCTGTGCCGCTGCACGGGTTACCGTCCGATCGTCGACGCGGCCGTGCGCATGTTCGACGCGCCGCCACCGAAAGCGCCGCTCGACATCGCGACGCTCGCGCGCACGCTGGCCACGCTCCAGCGCACCGACACGTTCCACTACGAGCACGCCGGCCAGCAGTTCGACGCGCCGCGCACGGTCGAGGCGCTCGCGCAGATCAAGGCCGCACAACCGGCGACGCGCATTCTCGCGGGCAGCACCGATATCGGCCTGTGGGTCACGAAGCAGATGCGCGACCTGGGCGATATCGTCTACGTCGGGCAGATCGAGGCGCTCCAGCACATCGACACCTCCGCCGACTGGATCGGAATCGGCGCCGGCGTGACGGTCGAGCGCGCGTACGCCGAACTCGCGAAGCACTACCCGGAGCTGACGGAAATGTGGAAGCGTTTCGCGTCGCTGCCGATCCGCAACGCGGGCACGCTCGGCGGCAACATCGCGAACGGCTCGCCGATCGGCGACTCGATGCCGGGTCTGATCGCGCTCGGCGCGCGCGTCGTGCTGCGCGGCAATGAAATCGAGCGTGAACTGCCGCTCGAAGACCTGTATCTCGCGTACCAGAAGAAGGACATGGCCGAGCACGAGTTCGTCGTCGGCCTGAAGGTGCCGACGCGCACCGGCCGGCGCGCGAACCTGCAGTTCCGCACGTACAAGATTTCCAAGCGCTTCGACTCGGATATTTCCGCCGTGTGCGCGGCCTTCTCGTTCATCGCCGATGGCGAGACGGTTCGCGAGCCGCGCATTGCGTTCGGCGGGATGGCCGCGACGCCGAAGCGCGCGACGCACGCCGAAGCCGTGCTGAACGACGCCGTCTGGCACGAAGCGACCGCGCAGGCCGCGATGCTCGCGCTCGGCAAGGACTACGCGCCGCTCTCCGACATGCGGGCGACCGACGCCTACCGTCTCGAAGCGGCGAAGAACACGTTGTACCGGTTCTGGCTGGAGACGCGTCCGAACGATCCGCTGCCGAAGGAAGCGCTTGACGTCCGCGCGGTCGAAGCCGCGGGCGCGTAACGAACAGGATACGGAGAACATTCAAATGAACCAGCAAGCTGAACCGTTCCTGAAAGACGCCCAGGCACGCGAGGATCTCGCCGATTTCACGCAGGTCCATGTGTCGCGCCCGCACGAATCCGCGCATCTGCACGTGAGCGGCCGCGCCACCTACACCGACGACATTCCGGTTGTCGCCGGCACGCTGCACGCGGCGCTCGGCCTGTCGGCGAAGGCGCACGCGAAGATCGTGTCGATGTCGTTCGACGCGGTGCGCGCGACGCCCGGCGTCGTCGCGGTGTTCACCGCCGACGACATTCCCGGCACGAACGACTGCGGCCCGATCATCCACGACGATCCGGTGCTCGCGGACGGCGTCGTGCAGTACGTCGGCCAGCCGATGTTCATCGTCGTCGCCACGTCGCACGACACGGCGCGGCTCGCGGCGCGTCGCGCGCAGGTCGTCTACGAGGAGCTGCCCGCGGTCCTGACGGCGCAGCAGGCGCGTGCCGCGCAGTCGTACGTGCTGCCGCCGATGAAGCTCGCGCGCGGCGACGCCGGCGGCAAGATCGCGCGCGCGTCGCATCGCGAGGCGGGCGAGATGACGCTGGGCGGCCAGGAACAGTTCTATCTGGAAGGCCAGATCTCGTACGCGGTGCCCAAGGACGACGACGGCATGCACGTCTGGTGTTCGACGCAGCATCCGAGCGAAATGCAGCATCTGGTCGCTCATGTGCTCGGCGTGCATTCGCACAACGTGCTGATCGAATGCCGGCGGATGGGCGGCGGCTTCGGCGGCAAGGAATCGCAGTCGGGCCTGTTCGCGTGCTGCGCGGCGCTCGCCGCGTGGAAGCTGCTGTGCCCGGTGAAACTGCGCCCGGATCGCGACGACGACATGATGGTCACCGGCAAGCGTCACGACTTTCACTACACGTACGAAGTGGGCTACGACGACGCGGGCGTGATCGACGGCGTCTCGGTCGACATGACTTCGCGCTGCGGCTTTTCCGCCGACCTGTCCGGTCCGGTGATGACGCGCGCCGTCTGCCACTTCGACAACGCGTACTGGCTGCCGGACGTTTCGATCGCCGGGCAGTGCGGCAAGACGAACACGCAGTCGAACACCGCGTTCCGCGGTTTTGGCGGCCCGCAAGGCGCGTTCGCGATCGAGTACATCATGGACGACGTCGCGCGCTCGACGGGCCTCGATTCGCTCGACGTGCGCCGCCGCAACCTGTACGGCAAGACCGAACGCAACCTGACGCCGTACGGCCAGACCGTCGAGGACAACGTCATCCACGAACTCATCGACGAACTCGAGGCGACGAGCGACTATCGCGCGCGCCGCGAAGCGATCCGCGCCTTCAACGCGAACAACACGATCCTGAAGAAGGGGCTCGCGCTCACGCCGGTGAAATTCGGCATCGCGTTCAACGTGACGCACTTCAACCAGGCCGGCGCGCTCGTTCACATCTATACCGACGGTTCGGTGCTCGTGAATCACGGCGGCACGGAAATGGGCCAGGGCCTCAACACGAAGGTCGCGCAGGTCGTCGCGCACGAACTCGGCATTCCGTTCGAACGCGTGCGCGTGACCGCGACCGACACGAGCAAGGTGGCGAACACGTCGGCGACGGCGGCTTCCACCGGTTCCGACCTGAACGGCAAGGCCGCGCAGGACGCCGCGCGCCAGCTGCGCGAGCGCCTCGCCGCGTTCGCCGCACAGAAGTTCGGCGCGGGCGAGGTGAGCGCCGCGAACGTGCGGTTCGCAAACGACAGCGTGTTCGTCGGCGGGACGGTCGTGCCGTTCGAGGAAGTGATCTCGAAGGCGTATGTGGCCCGCGTGCAGTTGTGGTCCGACGGTTTTTACGCGACGCCGAAGCTCTACTGGGATCAGGCGACGCTGCAGGGCCGGCCGTTCTACTACTACTCGTACGGCGCGGCGGTGTCGGAAGTCGTGATCGACACGTTGACGGGCGAAATGCGCGTGCTGCGCGCCGATGCGCTGCACGACGTGGGCGCGTCGCTCAATCCGGCGCTCGACGTTGGGCAGGTCGAAGGCGGCTTCATCCAGGGCATGGGCTGGCTCACCACCGAGGAACTGTGGTGGAACGCAGGCGGCAAGCTGATGACGCACGCGCCTTCCACGTACAAGATTCCGACCGTGAACGACACGCCGCCGGATTTCCGCGTGAACCTGTTCAAAAACCGCAACGCGGAGGACAGCATCCATCGCTCGAAGGCGGTCGGCGAGCCGCCGCTGCTGCTGCCGTTCTCGGTGTTCTTCGCGATCCGCGACGCGGTGGCGAGCGTCGGCGACTACACGGTCAATCCGCCGCTCAACGCGCCCGCGACGAGCGAGGAGATTCTCAAGGCCATCAACGCTGTCCGTGCGATGTGCGCGGACCGGCGCGGCTAGAACGGGAGCCATGCACATGCTCGCGACGAATCCCGGGGTTCCGCTTCAGTCTGGCCGGCGCCGCGCCGTTGCGGCATCACGGCCGGCGCTGCCGCCGATGCATATCGTGCTGTTCGGCGCGGGCCACGTCGGTCATGCGCTGGTTTCGCTGCTGGGCAGCCTGCCGTGCGTCGTGCAGTGGGTCGACGAGCGCGACGAGCTTTTCCCCGACGAAGTTCCGGCCAACGTGCAGGTCGAGGCCACCGACACACCCGAGGCGATCGTCGATCACGCGCCAGCCGGCGCGTACTTCCTCGTGATGACGCACAACCACGCGCTGGATTTTTCGCTGGCGGCGCGCATCATGCGAAGGCGCGATTTCGCGTACTTCGGGATGATCGGATCGAAGACGAAGCGCGTGAAGTTCGAACGCCGCCTGATGGAGCGCGGCGTCGGCCCGGAACGGCTCAGCGAGATGACCTGTCCGATCGGCGTGCCGGGCATCGTCGACAAGGCGCCGCCGTCGATTGCCATCGCGGTGGCGGCGGAGTTGTTCAAGGTGCGCTCGCGGGAAGCGGCGATGGCGGCCGCATGCAAGACCTTGCACGCCGCATCGCGTGAAACCCGGCGCGTTTCGTCGCCGCAGCCAGCGAAGGTTTAAACTTCGAGCGGCGTGTGCGTGTTGCCCATGCCGCTCACCGGCTGGCGGTACCGACGGTGACCGCCGCGCGCGTTTTCTTCCCCCGTCCCGCGCCACGCGCGACCAGCGCATCCGACACCTGCGCCATCA